>JAAYPG010000160.1 GCA_012519905.1 Clostridiales bacterium
CACTCATATGGGTTAGAAAAATTATTCATTATAATCTTATGATCCTTTGGGTAATCATAACTGGTCCATGCCTCATAACTTTCCACTAAGGCCAGACAATCCTCATCCGATAAGCTATTCATAAATTTATGGCTTTTCTCAATAATATTCTCCGGCTTATTAGGTGCACGCATTACATACTCTTCCAACTTACGCATAGAGGGAAATAGGATTTCATTTTCTAACAGAATCAGACGATAGAGATTATAAATCATCCCATCTGCCACATGTAGCCTCATATACCCTTCCGGCTTACAGGACTTCCAAAAATATGTATAAAACATTTTAAAAGTGCAATAGAAGCCGTGCTGCTTTTTCTGGGCATCACTTTTCTGAAATACTGGAATTTTTTCTACCAACTCTAGTAAGTCTGGCTCGTCACAGAAAAGACTACGAGCGCAAGAAAACATATTACGCATAGGCTCTGTCCCATCCTTAGCTAGGTTTACTAAATCTTCATGTGTCATGTAATGGATATTGAAATATCCGCCCTCATAAGTGCATTTACCGTAGTATACCTCTTCAAGCCCTTCCTTATTTTTCTTCTGTTCATGATAACTGACTGATACAATAGCAACTCCGTCAATATCTGAATCTGGGCGCGCAGTACCAGTAGCAAGAGAACCTATTAAAAATAAGGCCTTTATTTCAGGATTCTCTCTATAATGTTTAATCATGTTTTCAATTGATTCCTCATGGTGTTTATACACCCTCATGCACCTCTTTCATAGTAATTTCAGATTATCTACTTACATTCCTTGTCCTTTTAGAATAGGTAAAATACAGATACCAGCCAATACTAAACAATAATATAAAGAATAAAGGCATAAAAAGCTCTAAATACAGCATGGAAATAACACTACTATACTGTTCTTCTGACTCACCAATAAGATTCTCATGTTTGAATCTATTAAAAAAGAGAGATAGAAATAATAGTAAGGAGAATATGGTTCTTATAAATAAATATGTTTTTGCAGAAACCACAAAATTGGACTTCATTCTTTATACTACAACAGCTGTATATATAATATAGAGTATAAATAAAGTTGCCATTATAAAGATAATATAGCTCAGAACTGGTATATGACTCATATACATATGTGTCTGAGTCGAAAAGGCTATTGTCTGTATGGTATCGATTGATAATATCATACTAATAAATAATATAATTAACCCTCTCTTGTCCTCTTGATATTCATATGGCTTACGAAATGTATTATCCATTCTGCTATCCCCTTAATCGGTATAATTTGGTTATTGCAATTGACTTATATCTTGTATACAAATTTAGAATTTAACGAAGTGACATTCACTTTATAACTCCATTATATACCATTATTTACCTGGCTTCAATAATTCATATTAACTTAAAGAGGCTGTCGCATAAATGTAAGATGGGGATGGAATATATACACTCCCTTAATTACTACTACGACAACCTCTTTAATGTGTTTACATTTGATTTAGTAAGTAAATATATCCTTATAAGATATACTAGTATTAATCATTTTTAAACGAGTCAGCAATGTTCTTAATAGCCATTGCATTGTTTCTATTCTCCTGAGCAATCTTATTAATATCATCAGCTGCTGATGTGGTTCTTTCGTTCTTACTTATAATCTCCTCTACTCCCGCTTCATTATCATTTGAGGCCATCCTCACATTACCGATTTGAACCTTGATATTATCAACAGATTGCACACAATCACTTGTTCTGTTCTCAATCTCATGAATTGCTGAACGAATTGTTTCCACTGATGTACTATATCCTTTAGATAAATTAACAAAGGACTCAAACTCAGTAGCTACATCCTTTTCCATGAATTGAATAATATCATTGAAGCACTCTCTTACCATTTCTATGCTGAGGTTAGACTCCTCTACAAGATGTTGAATTTCAGAAGCAGTTCTTGAGGAGCTATTTGCCAGATTGCCAATCTCTGAGGCCACCACTGCAAACCCTCTGCCAGCATCCCCGGCTCTTGCCGCCTCAATAGAAGCATTTAGAGATAAGAGGTTGGTCTGCTTTGTAATCTGTACTATTTGATTAGCCATCTCATTAATTTTCATGAGGGCATTTAGTTTATCTATAGCTGTTTCAATATCTTGTTTTGTTATATTAATCTTATCAACACTTGTTACAAGAGTCTGCTCTGCGCTATTACGCATATCCTCAGATATTTTAATCAGATCTTCACTTCTATCATTACCATCTTTAACCTTCTCTTCTATCTTAACTACCATATCAGAAATATAGGATATTTCGTGGCTTACAGCTTCTATGGCGGAATTTGTACTGATAATACTTGCTGATAATTCCTCTGTGGTTGCTGCATTATCCTCTACACATTCCATAAGTGCTTCAGAGGAGTTACTTATGTGATTTGAGCTACTTGTCAATGAATCAGAGCATTTATGTAATGTTCCTGAAATATCTCTAAATGTTGTAGCTAGAGTATATATTGCATCTGCAATCTGGCCAACCTCATTTTTATAACTCGAATACTTTATAATATCCTTACTTGGTGTTAAGTTCAAATCCTTTAATTTATTAATCTCATTTTCAACAAAACCTAAGGGCTTCATACTCATCTTCACTACAATAAATGAAATAAAGGACGTTAAACCTATAGAAATCACAGATATTATCCCCAGGATTACCCTGTTGGAATTGGCCGTGGCAAAGATTTCAGCTTCACTATCACTTAATACAATCGCCCATCCTCTTTCTGGTATAGACTTATATACTGCAATATGTTTTTTACCATTTTCTCCAACATATGAAAGGGTCTCAATGTTCAACTCTGGACTATCAGATATTTTATCCATAACAGATAGTAGCATTGGATCTTCAATCTGCTGTGTCATTAACTCTTCATTATTATCAAATATGTAGGTTCCTGTATTAACATTAATTAAGGAGTATTTCGCATTCTCTAGTCCTTTGATTGTAAGGGAGTCCAGAACATTCTTTAGATTAGATGCTATGGTAGCACCACCAACTAACCCCAGAGGTGTCCCGTCAGTATCATAAATAGGACAATACATAGATAAAACCAATTGCTGCGAGGCAGGAGATACAATAATTCCGGTATTATATACACCCTCAGTAGCCATCATGGCATCCTGTAATGCTTTTAAGGGTTCTCCCTCTCTGGTAGTAATTCCTACAACATTTTTGTTAGCGTGGGCGATAACGTGGGTATTCCACTCCGATAGATATATTCCCTCCCACCCTACTAATTCTTCATAAAAACTCTCAGTATAGGTCTGGGACGCTTCAAATAATGCAGTATTATTAGGCGACTTTAAGAACTTCTTAAAATCGTTTGCTTTACTATAAGCCATGAGTGTAGACTCTGAACTTTCAATATATGATTGAATAATCTGATTCTTGGCCTCCAGTGATGTAATCATATTATCAACTGCCGTATTACGCATCACTTTTGACATATTGTTGTTTGACATGCTAAAAAGAATCCCTGTGCATAGAATTACTATTACTGCAATAGAAATGGTAATGCTTGTACTTAGCTTCATGTTTTTAAACATATCTGACACCTCTGCTTTCTTATGTTCTCTTTTCTTGTTTAAACTCTACTGAATTATCTTTATACAGATTAATCAATTATAGAATTTTGCTTTTATTTGAAGCATTCTATGTATTTATATTATCATTATTTACTACTATAGGCAATAAAAAGCG
>JAAYPG010000161.1 GCA_012519905.1 Clostridiales bacterium
AGCCTACGCTGCTAATCCCATATCTATTAACACTGTAGACTATGAGAATGAGAATATCATTGTAAATAATAATGCAAACTCAAAGATATACTTTGCCACTGAGAATGATGCGGCAAGAAACTCTTGGGAAACTATACTTGCAGATGAAGGGAATACTACTTCTATCGATTTTTCTTGGGTGTCACCCACAACCCAACAGATCATAGTAATTAAGGGTGAGGATGGTGTTCAGCGTAGAGTTACCTTAAGAGAGAGAGCCAAAAAGCTAGAGGTATCTATTAGCTATGATAGAATGACAACCTTAAAAAAGACCGATACTATTGCATTATTATTAAATATTATGTCAACTGCCGGAACAGGAGTAAACCCAATTGATTTTGATGACCTAGAATGGAGAAAGGGTGAGAATGGATCATGGCAGGACACCTCCAGCCTTACTGTTGCCCAGCTAGAAAAGTTACAGATAAAAGGTGCTGATTTATATTTTAGAATTAAGGCTATAAATGATATAGGTTATAATGCTGACGGAACAAAGGGACGAAGAGTAAGCAAGGAAGTTAGACTAAAGATTGCTAAGAAGGCTTCTCCAGTAGTCGTAGGCATAGACGGAGAAGATTTCACCGCTGATATCAGATATGGTAAGGAATATCGTGTTACCTACTATAAGGGAGGTAATAAAATTACCAAGGATTGGGTTAAGGTAACGGACAGATCTGTCAGAGAACTGCCTCTAGAAGTTATTCTAAATGATAGCTACAATGGACTAACTGCTGACAAAAGTTTCCCTGCCATGTTGATAGAGATTAGAGACTATGCTACAGCAAGAACTGCAGCATCAAAGATAACTGAAATATCATTAAAGGAACAGAGGATTCTTCCCGGATACATAGTTAAAGGAGAAGCTCCAGAGAATGCAGATGCCTCAGATGCTAATATCTATGTGTCATATAACGGATCTGCCAATATATCAATAACTATACCATCAGCTTCTACCGATAATCCATACCAGTATGCCATAGTTAAGCCGGGAGATATCTTTGATAATGAAAGAGTGTCCTGGGCAACTATCACAAGAAGCTCAGCCGTTAAGGTTCTAGCCAGTAGGGCGCCTGAAGGTAGTGAGATTTATATCAGGCAGAAGGAGATTAAGTCTAGAGCTGCCACAAGAACTACTTCTGCTGTAGATTATGAATTAGCTTCAACCTATTTGAAGCACAAGATAGAGTATCCATCAACACCTGTAGTAGAAGCTCATAATTTCATCTTTGTTAAGGGAATTTCAGAGGACTTGACCTTTAATATAAAACTGAATAATATAGGTAAGCTTCCTTTTGAAACCGGTATAAGAACAATAAAACTGGGAACCAGAGAGTTGAAATTTACAGCGACACCAACACCTGTTATACCAAACCCTCCTCTTTCAACAGTGGAGTATACAATCAAGGTAACCTTAGATAAGGAGTTCTTAAATGGCTTGCCAAATAGCTACTCAAGAGCACTTTACATAACATTTAATAATGGTACTGTAGACAAGAATTCGATTAAACTTACTATACAGAATCCTGGTCCAGCTCCTACTTTATCAGCTAGTCCAATGAAGGGTTCGACAGCAGGAACTACTAAAATTAGAATTCTTTCTAATGTGGGTTCAACGAACATATTAGTATATGAAATATCAGATACAAGGATAGAGGGTATACATACAGAATATGTAGTACCAGCATCAGCTCCTAGCTATACCTCGGAGACGGATATTCCGATTAGTTCTGGTAAGTATGTAACAGTTTATGAAATTAATTCTACAACCAGAAAGGTTGTAAAATATAAGAGTATGCAGATTACTTCTCTTTATATTAATCCTTAGAGATATTTGAGGTGACCATCAGTGACTGTTGATATAAGGAATATATTTGATAAGAATATAGAGCTTCTTGAGAGAATAGACAAATCGGTTTATTATTTTCGCAAGCAGCAACATGATATAGCTCTTGGTATCATAGCAGATTCGATGGGCCTTATTAGACATTTCATAGAAGCTATTATCGATAATAAAGAATATTTTAATCTTGAGGCAACAGATACAGTTGTGGAGATGTTAAGTAGTATTCTGGATGCATACAAGAAGGAAGATTACATCCTCCTTGCGGATATAATTGAGCTTCAGCTGATTAGCTTTATAATCAGTGTGCAGGAGCTGATTATCGGCAGGGAGCAAGTAATCTTCAATGAGGAAATCTATCAAGAGAATCTTAGACTTCTTATAGATAACAGTTTGGGTATTGAAAGGTCTTTAATTGAATCAATCGACCCTCAAACCTTACTACAAGAAGGCTATAGGGTAGAGTTCTCTTCATGTGGTTTAATGACTCTTGCATGCAGAAATGGTGACTGTTCTTATTATTTTCATACAAATGGTAGAATTCCCATGGAAGCCTTCACCCTGGCTAGTCATTGGTATAGCAAAGAAATTAATAGATATATTATATATGGCTTAGGTTTTGGGTATCATATAAAAGAGTTACTTTCTCTTTCAGATAGTATTGAGATTACTATATACGATGAGGATATAAATGTTATTTTGCTAGCAAGTGCATTTACAAGGCTGGGGGATCTATTAAAAACAGGTAGAGTTAAGCTTGTTTATGATTCCAAGCTTAGTAAATTAGAAAAGGCAATAAGTGGTTTACAAAGAGATGAAGCCCTATATGTTCATCATCCATCATTTCAGAATATCAGAAGTGATAAAGGAAGAAAATTATTAAAAGATTATGTATCCTGGTCTTTGGACGGCTAAATATAAGGCTTTGGGCTTAATGCTTAAGGATAAATATAAAAGGCATTTATCATCAAAGGAGGAATCTAAATGATCTATATCCTAATTACTCTGGCTGTATTTTTGCTGGATACTAATGTGAAGAATTATATTGAACATAACATTAGTATTGGAGAAAGAAAGAATATTTTAAAGGGTATGATTACTGTAAAAAAGCAATATAATAGCGGATTTTGTCTTAATTTCTTAGACGACAAGATTGACTTTGTGAAAAAGGTATCCGCAATTGTGTTTAGTCTTATTGCTTTTATCTTCCTATTAATTTTACCGAAGAAGGGCTGGAGGATGCAGAAGCTTGGATTATCCTTGACTATAGGAGGAGCTGCTAGTAATCTTAGAGACCGTTATAAGAAAGGTAAGGTTGTAGATTATTTTAGCTTTAATATTAAGCCCCTAAAGCATATTGTATTTAATCTAGCAGATATATTTATAATTATTAGTTGCTTCATTATAACTCTGTCATCTCTGTTTCATCCTAAATCAAGTCTTGAGGGCTTGGAAAGTTGTCAATTATCAAAAGATGAAATATATTAATATAAAGTATTAATCAAAGGGAACTATAAGTTTCCTTTTTTTATATAATAGTGTATATTGCCAGCAAAGCAGATCGTATTCTCTGTAATAGCTTGCATAGTAAGCTAAGAGAGTTTCGCTGTGATTATAAGGATTATCACAGATTAGACACAGAATTTTTAGAACTATTTAATTGATTTATAATGTGACAATTAGTATAATGAAAGATATTGTTGTGATTATAAAAGGAATTTTACTATTCTTTATATTATATAGATATTGTATGAAAGATTGATGGAGGACTTAATGGACAATAAGAATGATAAACAGAATAAAAATAACCTGCCGAATAGGTCAGCGATAATCATAACCTTGCTTGCGGCAATATTTATCTGGTATTTATTTTCTGCTATTCAAGATCAACTAAAAGAGAGCACTAATATTGAAAAAACCTACGATGAGTTTATAACTATGCTAGAAGGTGAGAAGATTGAGGAGGTTATCATTGATGGAGATAGAATAATTTTTATCCCAACTGATCAGCCTTATAGTAGTTATGACATATCATATTATACTGGACATTTATATGATGAAGAGCTCAATAACCAGTTACTAGAGGCCCATAATAATTATGGCCTAAAATATGGCCGTAAGGTTGTAGATAATAGAAGCTCAATCCTAGATAATATCTTATCTATGATACTACCTTTTGTATTGATATATGTTGTTATGTGGTTTCTCTTTAAGGCTATATCGAAGAACAGTGGTGGCATGATGGGTGTAGGGAAAAGCAATGCCAAGGTATATGTGGAGAAATCAACAGGTGTGACATTTAAGGATGTTGCTGGTCAGGAGGAGGCCAAGGAATCACTTACTGAGATTGTAGACTTCCTTCACAATCCAGCTAAATATACCCGAATAGGTGCAAAGCTTCCTAAGGGGGCATTACTTGTAGGCCCACCAGGAACAGGTAAGACTCTACTGGCCAAGGCTATAGCAGGGGAGGCCAAGGTTCCCTTCTTCTCTTTGACTGGATCTGACTTTGTAGAGATGTTTGTTGGTGTAGGAGCTTCGAGGGTAAGAGATTTATTTAAGCAGGCGCAGCAGACTGCTCCCTGTATAATTTTTATTGATGAGATAGATGCAATTGGTAAGAGTAGAGATAGTCACTATGGCGGTGGTAACGATGAAAGAGAGCAGACCTTAAATCAGTTGCTTTCCAATATGGACGGCTTTGACTCCTCTAAGGGCTTGGTAGTCCTTGGTGCAACCAATCGCCCAGAGGTTCTAGATAAAGCCCTTCTTCGTCCAGGAAGATTTGACCGCCGTATCATTGTAGACAAGCCGGACCTTAAGGGTAGGGTAGATATACTTAAGGTTCATGCCAAAAATGTTCTTATGCATGATTCTGTTGATTTAGAGGCTATAGGAAGAGCGACAAGTGGTGCAGTAGGATCAGACCTTGCCAATATGATTAATGAAGCGGCTATCCTAGCTGTTAAGCAGGGGCGCACAGTTGTAACACAGGATGATTTATTTGAATCTGTTGAAGTCGTTATAGCTGGTAAGGAGAAAAAGGATAGAATTCTAAGCAAAGAAGAAAAAAGAATTGTTGCCTATCATGAGGTAGGTCACGCCTTGGTTACAGCACTAGAGAAGCATGCAGAGCCAGTACAAAAGATAACCATTGTCCCAAGAACCATGGGGTCTTTGGGATATGTTATGCAGGTTCCAGAAGAAGAAAAATACCTTATGAGTAAGGATGATATCCTAACCCGTATTACTACCCTATATGGAGGTAGAGCTGCTGAGGAGTTGGTGTTTGGATCAATCACTACAGGAGCATCTAATGATATTGAGAAGGCTACAGAGCTAGCAAGATCTATGGTCACTCAATTTGGCATGTCTGAGAAGTTCGGACTTATGGGCCTTGAATCAATTGAAAGCAAGTACCTTGACGGTAGACCTGTACAAAACTGCAGTAATGAAACTGCTGGAGAGATTGATAAGGAAGTAATGAGGATCCTAAAGGAATGCTATGATAGGGCCGTTAAATTACTTTCGGAAAATCGGGATGTATTGGATAAGATAGCTGAGTATCTTATCTCCAAGGAGACAATTACCGGCGAGGAGTTTATGGGCTTATATAAAGAGGTAAAGGGCGAGGATTTAACCGAGAATAAGGCTGATACATCCGAGGAGAACTCTGCAGCTTCCGAGAGTGGCCCCGATGCATCCGAGGAGAACCCTGCAGCTTCTAAGGAGAAGCTTAATACATCAGATGAGAGTTCAGAAGTTTCTGATAATAAGCAAGAATAAATTAAATTAATGAAATAATTAGCATTGTAACAAGCCTGCCAATCCACACCTGGCAGGCTTTATTATGTAATAGAAAGATCACGCTATTACATAACAAACCTTCTCTATAATATATTATGTTGCATTTCATATTTATCTTTATTAGAATAAAGACGAGTAGGATAAAAAGGGCTAGTTGTTTTGATGAAAGGCATGATTAGAATGTTCAATATAGAAGAGGAACTTAAGCTACTACCGGATAAACCGGGAGTATATATAATGAGAGATAAAAAGGACACCATTATCTATGTAGGAAAGGCTGTTGTTCTCAAGAATAGGGTTAAGCAGTATTTTCAAAATAGTCGAAATCATACTACCAAGATAAAGCATATGGTGGAGAACATAGACCACTTTGAATATATTGTAACCGATTCGGAAGTGGAGGCTTTGGTACTGGAATGTAACCTTATAAAAGAGCACAGGCCAAAGTACAATACTATGCTCAAGGATGATAAGACATATCCTTATATCCGGGTTACTGTCAATGAGGCCTATCCAAGGGTGTTATTCTCTAGGGAGATGAAGAGAGACAAATCCAAATATTTTGGGCCCTATACCAGTACAACAGCTGTAAAGGATATACTGGATCTTCTTAGGAAAATATATAAGATCAGAACCTGTAACAGGAATCTCCCCAAGGACATAGGAAAAGAAAGGCCCTGTCTATATTATTATATGGGACAATGTGATGCCCCTTGCCAGGGGTTTATTAGCCAGGAGGAGTATGGCAAGAATATAGACCAGGTTATAGAATTTCTTAGCGGTAACTATAGCCCTGTTGTTAGGATGTTAGAAGATAGAATGAAAGAAGCGGCTGAA
>JAAYPG010000162.1 GCA_012519905.1 Clostridiales bacterium
AGGTTTATCCTTAAGGATTTTTTTGTCTTAATTAGCACTTGTATCATTTTTGATTATGCGCTCAAGTAGATAAAGTAGTGGCTTAAAAAGCACCAATACCACAAGGTAGTTACTGATACAGTGAATCGCATCAAAGGGAATCCCACTAATAATACCTGATATTGCCATAGAGGCTCCACCTATAAAAAAGTATGGAATTGAACAAAGTGCACCAAAGCACAGTCCATATGTTCCGGCTAGTATGGCCCAAAAGAAGGGTGAACGCTTATTTCTATATAGCATAGTTATAAGCATTAATATAGTCCATACATAAAGGTAGTTTATCCACCATATGCCAAACCCGTAGATTAGCCCCTCTACCATAACAAAGACATAGATAATATATAATGTTTTCCACCCATATATTATAGTGGATAGGATAATAATTAAGGTTACAAGCTCTATATTTGGTAGGAAGGATAGGGCTACTTGTTGGGTTATAAGAATAGCCGATATAATTCCCATAGTTACAATATCTTTAGTACGCATGGGCATCTTCACATCCTTAATAGCCTACCATAAGTGTAAGCTCATACTTGTCCTTATCCTGTATTTTTATCATATCCACACCATATTCAGAAAACTCACCATCTTTAGTGAGGCTCCACCACTCTTGTTTACTTTCATCAATTTTTCTTCCATTAACCTCAGTTATAAGAAGGCCATATATACTTTCTTCACCATCAATTAAATTCTTCTCATCCAAGGCTTCCCTTAGAGTCTCTGCTTCTGTGATAATAGTAAACTCAGCAGTCTCTTCATCAGGAACTATTACCTGGACTAGAATCTCTTTTCTTCCCTCAGTAGCTGTATCGTTCTTGTTAAAATACACGTATAACAAAATAGCAGCTACAGAAAATAGAACCACTGTTCCTAGGATTGCCTTAACAACATTTTTTTTCTCTTTCATTTTGATCTCCTTTCTTTCAAAAGGCATAAAAAAAGCCTTTCCCCACAAATAGGAAAGGACAATAAAGAAAGCTTCTTTATTGTACCCTTGTCCATGACTCGTGGAACTGATGGTACTGGTTATAAGCAGGTATTCTGACTCATGGATCATAGCCTTAGCTCTGGCCTTCCCAGATATGATAGGAATCTATATCCCCATCTGATGATTATATCCAGTGGCAGGTATAATATATATACTTAGAGCTGGCTCCCCATTTACAGCGGCGAGACCGTACAGGAGTTGCACCTGTTTCCCTTTTAATTCCAAAGACTATATAGATTATAGCTTTGAAACACTTAAAACCATTCGCTATAACAATCTCAATATCGCACCCTAAAGTAAGTGTTCGGTCTGAGATGTGACAATATATTGTGGTTATATTAAACCTTATTACTATATATTGTTTATAAAGTATACAATAGGCAGATAATCTTGTCAATGAAATTGTAAACAAGAAATATAAAGAAATATTGGATTATCAAAATACTTGTGTTATACTGTTGATTAATAATAAGAAAGACCAAGAAAAAGGAGATAATAAATGAAGATCACACAAAAACCATTTGGTAAAACAAAAAATGGAGAAGATGCTACTCTGTATACTATTACCAATAATAATGGCATGAAGATATCATTTACAGACTATGGAGCCAATATCGTAAGTATAATAGTTCCTGATAGAGAGGGTAATTTTGCAGATGTGGCCTTAGGTTATAGTAATATCCAGGGCTATGAGAATAATGGTCCAGGATTTGGTTCCTTTATAGGAAGAAGCGCCAACCGTATTAAGGGAGCTAAGTTTGAGTTAAATGGAAAGGTATATAATCTCCAAAAGAACGAAGGGGAGAACAATCTACATGGAGGAACACCGGCCTACAATATGGTCATGTATGAGGCAGAAGTTTATAAAGAAGAGGATATGATAAGCCTTGAGTTCTCAAGACTAAGTCCTGATATGGAGCAGGGTTTTCCGGGTAACTTAGATATAACCGTAACCTATAGCCTTACAGAGAATAACGAATTGGTTATTGAATATCATGCAGTTTCAGACAAGGATACTGTAGTAAATCTTACCAATCATTCATATTTTAATCTTTCAGGTCATAATAGTGGCGATATATTGGATCATAAGGTTTGGATAAAGTCAGACAAGTTCACACCTACTACTGATGATTTAATTCCCACAGGTGAATTAAGGGATGTAGAGGGTACTCCTATGGATTTTCGTACCTTAAAGAGAATCGGAGACGATATAGATGCTGATTATGGGCCTCTAAAACAGGCAGGGGGATATGATCATAACTTTGTACTTAATATTAGTGGGGATGAGGTTGAGAAGGTAGCAGAACTTGTGGATGAATCCACTGGCAGGGTTATGGAAGTGTTCACAGATATGCCTGGGCTTCAATTCTATACAAGTAACATGCTATCACCTGTTGAAAATGGTAAGGACGGAGCCAGCTATGGTAAAAAGGCTGGAGCATGCTTTGAGACTCAATATTTTCCGAATGCATGTAATACAGCTGGTTTTCCAAGCAGTGTATTAAAAGCAGGGCAGGGCTATGAGTTTGTTACAATCTATAAGTTTCTTTGTAAATAATTAAATTTAATGGAAATATATAAAGAAGTCCTAATTAGTTACTTTGATACTAATTAGGACTTCTTTTATGTGCGCCCAGCATGGGCGCAATCTAATGGGTTAAAGTCCCTAGTCTGCCCTAGTAGTGGGAAAGACATAGCTGAACACCAAGGGTGTCCATCGCGAGGTGGAATCTGAAGGAAGGTGTAGGCAAATCTCTGGTCTGACGAACAGAAATCACATCAGGCTACAGTTAAGGATAAGGCTGC
>JAAYPG010000163.1 GCA_012519905.1 Clostridiales bacterium
TGGGACTCGAACCCACGACCTACGCATTACGAATGCGTTGCTCTACCAACTGAGCTAGAGAAGCAAGTATAATAGTATACAAGCAACTATATTTGCTATTGAATAATTTTAATATAATCAAAAATAAAATTCAAGTATAAAAATACTCATCAAGACACAAAATATAGAGTTTTTTATAACTACTACATAAACCTTTCTACTGTTATTTCATCAAAATGTGATATAATAATAGTATATTACATTAAAGGAGTAGCATATGGATAATAAATTATATAATGTGGCTATTTATATCGATTATGAAAATGTATACAAGACCCTATTAGGACAGTACAAAAACCTACTACGCCTTGGTTTCTTTGAAAAACTTCATAAATGGTGCAAAGCTAAAAACCTGCGTATTGTAAAAATAATTGCTTACTGCAATTTTGATAACAAGGATTTAATGGAATCTCGCCATCAGACAAGACTACAGGAATACGGTATTAATACCGTCCATACCTCCAACCGAGGTAAAAACTATGCGGATCAGCAAATAACCATAGATGCACTAAACGATATGTATATCAATGACAACATTGATGAATTCATCATCATGTCAAATGATAAGGATATGTCCCCTCTACTTAACACAATAAAATTAAACAAGAGAAAGGTTACACTTCTAACCGTAGGGACAAATTATGATTTTGCCTTATGTAATGTACCTGATGAACACATTACACTGAATGATATCCTAAATATAAAGATGGATGAAGAACTATATATACAACGTGTTGAAAGAGAAGTTAAAGAAAATATTGAAAATTATGCAAAATCCAATCTTGAAGCATCAATAATGAAAAATACTGAATTTAAGCATATAGAGATAAAATACTATGTAGAAAATCAAGATACATATAGCTCTATAATGGAATATGAACTTTATAATATGCTAAAGAACCTATATGATAAAAAATTAATATCCATCTACAGATATACTTACCGCAACTCAACCTTCTACGCTATTATGCCTACAAATTATTTAGACAAAGCAATTGATAATAATATTATTAAGACGGAAGATATCGAGGAAAACTACAACTTCGATAGTTTAATAAAAAGAAGTTATGAATACTATGCCAACTTATAGCCTTGACATAAAGTAAAAAATATTATAGTATTGGCTTGAATATAATTATGAACTATAGACTTGATTTGATCTTAACACCTTCTTAAAAACATTGGTTTTGATTAAAGCGCAAGTCCAAAGAAGCATCTACCTTAGTAGATGCTTCTTTATTATTGAGTTTCACTTTATTTCATCATAAGCATATACTTATATGAGGTGACAAATATGGATGAATGTGAACTCGTTGTCTTTATATCTACATTAGCTTGCTCGATATCGAAGTGCTACTCTACAGATGAAATATCACTTTTGGCAGCT
This sequence comes from Clostridiales bacterium, assembly GCA_012519905.1. Lineage (GTDB taxonomy): Bacteria > Bacillota > Clostridia > Lachnospirales > Lachnospiraceae > Mobilitalea. The sequence continues at coordinate 1,427 of JAAYPG010000163.1, forward strand.
ATTTTTTGTCAGCTTGGTGATACACTTGCCACTATTGCTACTAAGAGAGATCTAAATGATAATCCTTCTAATACCAATGATATCTGTGTTTCAGACAAACAATAAATCTTCACAGGCATTCCGTCCAAGACAAGAATCACTTAGCTCTGGTTGGAGTGCCTCTCTAATCTCATTTTATAAGTTGACTATTAGCAACCAGTCAGCCTTTTAGTTGCAAAAAAAGAAACCCTGCAAAATCAAGGTTTCCAACCAAACTTATTAATCGAGGCGACGGGACTCGAACCCACGGCCTCTGCGTCCCGAACGCAGCGCTCTACCAAACTGAGCCACGCCTCGAAGTGGGTATTCTAAAATGAACCGCCTCAATTATTATGTAATAAAATTTCTTAAAAGTCAACTGGCTTTTTATAATACTAAGCTGTATATTTATTGATACTTTTCTGGATATCAAAAGGTCATTGTAAATCTCGATTTCTTATTTTTGCAGAAAGGAATGGAGATATTAAACTTGTTAACACTACTAAAACCCACAGATTACCCGTCAGGAAATTATATGATTTAAGCAAGTCACCAAAGCCACCACCTTCTCTTATATACAAAGCTAAATCAAATAGATTGGTTAGCACAAACCATATTACACCAAAAATAATATAATCATTCCTTGTACAGTTTTTTATTTTAGGTACAAATAATAATGCTACTAAAAAAATACATAGACATAATATAATACCACTTAAAGGTAGAGAAAAATCCCCCATTTTACTTAAAACATTTTCTCTGAAGATCCCATTTAGAATGGCTAATGGTATAATCAATACCCATATAGCTACCGCTTTAATATACTTATTCATAAACTCTCACCCTTTTTATTAATTTGTTCAATTTTCTTTTCTTATACATATATTGTTAATCTTATATATAATAATCCAATAGGTAGATTATGTCAAACACCTAATTATTAATATAATCAGTCAAGAATAACAGCGTTTTCTATATAATTGGACAAACATATCTATACATAAAAAGGCAGTAAAAAGCTGTACACGGTACATAACTTTTCCTTGCCTTTTAATTATTTTTTCTGCATAAAATTTTTCTACGAGTAGATCTTTATTTATAGGGATAATATATCCTCTTAATAAGCAACAATAATACCGCCTTCATTGGCATACATGGTGCTAACTCCGGCTGTATCAACTATAAACCAATCCTTAAAGGGAACACGGCTGAGTATCTCATCCCTTATAAACTTTGCCCTCTCAAGGCAATTACAATGGGCTATGCCCAGTATTCTCTCTTGAGGCTTAATTACATCACTCTCAATAATCTTTGCCATGGTTACCAATGCCTTCTTAATTCCCCTTGCTTGCTCTAATTTGGTTATAGTTCCTTCAGGGGTAGCACCCATGACCGGTTTAATATTCAAAACATTTGCTACGATTGCCTGAAGGTGACTTAACCTACCATTCTTCCGTAGATTATCAAGACTCTCCAGTACAAACTTTGTATTCATCTCTGAACGGAATGCATTTATCTTCTGAATAATTTCATCGAACTTAAGTCCTTGATTAATAAACTCCCTGATCTTCATGGTTATTAAAGTTTGACCTACTGAAGCACTACGAGAATCTATAACTTCGATGTTTTTATCAGGGTTTTCCTCAAGATATAATCTTTTTGCTAACTCCGCACTATTATAGGAACCACTTAATTCTGAAGATAATGTAACCACAAAAGTATCTCCATCCTTATTAAATCCCTTCATATAATCCTCAGGTGATGGACATGCTGATCTTGGGCTATTGGAACTTTCCTTCATTATTTTTAGAAACTCTCCTTGATTAAACTCACCATTATCTACAAATACCTTATCATCAACCATTAATGTTAAAGGTATAGAGTTAATCCGTGAGTCTTCCTTAATTTCTTTGGGAAGATCCGTACAACTATCTACTAAAATTTTGTAATCCATATTGTTCCTCCAAATCTAAATATCAATATCAATATATACATAATTATCCTTTGGATATTATTTACATCTCTATGTCATGTGGTGTCAACATTCCACAATGTGGTTTTTATTACTATATATTAATATAAATATATGTTTTTTTCAAGTAGCTATACAAATAAACCAAAATTTTAATAATTTTTTTTATATTTTATCTTTAATTTTTAGACTTATACATATTTAAAAAATAGCCCTAAGCCAATATTTGTCATAGAAAAAACCGAAGTGTGATTTTCTACAACCACACTCCGGTTATATATAATGTTATAATTTTTATACTATTTAGCCAATAGCATCATTATCTCATTACTTCTTTGAATGAATTTAGTCATAGCTTCTGGCTCCAAAGGTTTATGACTAAGTAAAGCTAGGTCATATAGCTGCTCACATATCATAGGAGTATGCTCAGACTTCTCATTAGTGATGATATATTCTACTAGCTTATGATTTGCATTTAGCACTAGAGTCTCGCCACCACCAAATGCACTGGCATCCATGCCTGACATATTATACATTCTCATCATGTCCTGCATACGACGGCTCTCCTCTGATAGAGTAATCACAGATGACACCTTATCATTTTTGAGTCGCTCAACCTTAATCTCAAGCTTTTCCTTTCCTAAGACTTTACGGAATAGCTTTGTCATAGCCTCTGTATTATTCTTAAGAATCTTCTTATCCTTCTTCTTGGTTTCATCCTTAAAACCATCAGTTAGATCAGCGTCTATACGTTGGAATCTGACACTCTGGTTCTTATACTCTACATGGGTTATAAAGGGTTGATCTATGTTATGCTGTAGAATTAATGCATCTAATCCTGCATCCTTGAACATATTAATGTATTGGCTCTGCTGCTTCTCATCAGTAACATAGTATACAACTGTTTTTTCATCTTCCTTAACTTCATCGGCCTCATCTGCATCTGCATCCTGAGAGGTTTTTTCTTCTTCTGCAGCTTTCTCGTCCTTTAAATCTTCATCTTTCTTTTTCTCGTCCTTAACATCCTCCTTCTTATCTTCAGATGCCTTAGACTTAGCTGCTTCCACGTACTCTTCTAGGGAAATATATTTACCCTCAAGGTTCTTATATATGATATAATCCTTCATCTTGTCACTGAATTTATCATCTTTAAGACAACCAAATTTGATAAATGGACTAATATCATCCCAGAACTTATCATAGTTTTCTCTTTCAACCTTATACATGCCTGTAAGCTTGTCAGCTACCTTCTTAGTTATATAATCGGATATCTTATTCACAAATCCGTCATTTTGCAAGGCACTTCTAGATACATTCAAGGGTAAATCCGGGCAATCTATAACACCCTTTAGAAGCATCAAAAATTCTGGTATAACCTCTTTAATATTATCTGCAATAAATACCTGGTTGTTATATAGCTTTATAACGCCCTCAATTGAGTCGTACTCTGTATTAATCTTAGGGAAGTATAATATACCCTTTAGATTAAAAGGATAATCCATATTGAGATGAATCCAGAATAAGGGCTCCTTATAATCATGGAATACCTCTTGATAGAAGTTCTTATACTCCTCCTCGGTACATTCATTAGGGTGCTTTGTCCAGAGAGGTACGGTAACATTTATAGGCTTAGGCTTCTTATCCTCTTTCTTATCATCTGTTTTATCTTCTTTATCAGAATCAGCTTCCTCTACAGCCTTACCATCCTCATCAACAGTTGTAGTTATAACCTCATCTTCTTCTTCCTCTATTGGATCATTTGCATTTCTAAAATAAATCTCCACTGGCATAAAGGAACAATATTTATTAAGGACCTCTTTCACACGATACTCATTGGAGAATTCATAGCTTTCATCATTGAGGTGGAGGGTAATCTCGGTTCCTCTTTCGCTTCTATCACCCTCACCCATCTCAAATTCCGTACCACCCTCGGATTCCCAGAACACTGGAGTGGCATCCTTTTGCCAAGAAAGGGTGTTAATTGTCACCTTATCAGCAACCATAAATGCAGAATAAAAACCAAGACCAAAATGACCAATAATCTGATCGTCATTAGTTTTATCCTTATATGTCTCTATAAATTTCTTTGCACCTGAAAATGCTATCTGATTAATATATTCCTTGACCTCATCTGCGGTCATACCTATACCATTATCTGTAAATGTAATTGTCTTTTCCTCAGGATTAACTGTCACCAATATCTTATAATGGTTATCCTCTGGTATATCAGCCTCTCCCATAATTTCCAACTTCTTTAGTTTGGTTATAGCATCGGCTCCATTAGATATCAGTTCACGAATAAATATATCATGATCTGAATATAACCATTTCTTAATTATAGGAAAAATATTTTCTGAATTAATTGACAAACTACCTCTTTCAGTACTCATATTTTTCTCCTTTCATAGCAATATATATTTTTAAGCCAAATTCATATACTGATAAGCATAGAATGTATAATCTTTGGCTTTTCCTATTAACAAATATGATAATACTCATGGAACAAAAAGTCAAGAAAAATTTAGCACTCTCACGATAAGAGTGCTAACAATTCATCCATCTAAACTTCTTCATATATAATTCCTCGGCTACTAAGAAAACCCTTAACCCATCTGTCCCATTCAATCTCCAGAGTTTTATCCAAGGAAAATGTCTTTATAGCTGTACCAGTAATTATATGAAGCTCATTCTTTTCGAATCGAATATTCATAAACAGTCCGCCCACATCCTCAGAGCGAATCCTACCTCCGAGGCTTTCCACTAACTTATCGGACTGATCGCTTGGCAACTGAAATACTATCTTCATTAATAAGGGTGATTTTTGTCCTCGGATTATCGAAAATGCAATCCCTCTTATCTCACCCCACAACACAGCTTTCTCCTTGCCTCTTTCCTCCAACTCCTCTTGGGAAAAGAAATTTTCATGAAATTGTCCTGATACATGAAAATTTGTGAAGGTTTGAAGCTCCATTTCCTTTAAAATTAATTCGTCAAACATGGTATTAGCAAGAAGCATACCCATAAAGGTCTTTACCTCTTCAATCTTCAATGAAATCATATCTTCCTATGCAGACCCGCTCTCTTTTTATTTTTATAAAGAAAATCACTTGTATATAATATTGCTTTTTACAGATAATATCCTTATATATTTTAAAGTTATTTATTATTATCTAGGAGGTAAAACCTCCGCTGTTATATATTAAATTTTATCATCAATGAGGAGGTAAAACCTCCGCTGTTATATATTAAATTTTATCATCAATGAGGAGGTAAAACCTCCGCTGTTATATATTAAATTTTATCATCAATGAGGAGGTTTGGGATGTATTTTGAACCATATAAAAAAACTTATTATCGTTTCCCTTCCACCAAAAGCGTAGAAAAAATGGATAAGCGAATGTATTTTCCTGAAAAGCCTGCCCATGCCAGCCATGAAACTCATCAGGAGTATCCTCATAATTCATATATGCCTGAAGCAGAATATCGTCATGATTTTAAATAAATAGCTGTAATATAAATAAGATAAAAATATGTGCAGGGTAAAAGATATAGAAGAAATATTTAATATCTTTACCCTTCTTACCATTATAAAAGGCTATAGGTATTACTGCCAATGCCGCAAAGGCGGTAACAATATCACTACTGAGGATTAACATAGATATAAGAAGCAGTAGATTACTTCCCCTAAACAAATAAAAGGCTACTATTAGCAATATACCTCTATAGTTATAGTCTGTACGTAAAAATGCAGCAGCAATACTGACTGCTAGTGTAACTACAGCGTTTAGTATATTGACATATAACATGTTTTTACTATATTTCTTTTCAATCATGCTCATAAGCCATATGGTCAAGAGCCCGAGAAACAATGTAAAGAACACATTCTGATGACCCATAAATCTTTTAATGACAGTATCAAAAACCTGTCCATCGGAAAACATATTCGAAAGATCTATTTTTATATTTCCGCCTTCTTTAGCATAAAAGGAATTATAGAAAGCCAAATCAAAAGGAAGCTCTGAGATCAAGGCGAAGATTCCTAATCTCCTAAGATAGTTCTTCACATTACTGGTGTTATAGAAACCTTCAACAATTAAAAATATAAATATGGGAAATGCGATTCTCCCAATTAATCTACCAGCTATAAAAACCCAATCATTGGCTGGATTTATGACTACTGTCAAGTGATCAATTAACATAGCTATAATTGCTACGATTTTCAATACAAATGTGCTCATTTGAATACCTTCCCTTTTATAATAAATTTATTTTACCTCTTATGGACTAATCCACTAATTCTCTAAGCTCTAGATATGCATCCGCTTATTTAACTCTGTCTTCATATTATCACCTTCGAACAAAATCAAGGCAGATAATGATATTATGCTTACCGCTACACATATAACAGAGGGAAATAGAACATTTACCCATCCAAATAATATGAAAATAGCAGGGATAAAACCAAATATTGCATCTATTAGAAGATATATAATTAGGTCTCTCACACCTATTTTTAATATTTTTGCTCCTACTGCCATTACAATCATGGCCAAAACACAGACTGTGGGTATTACATAATCAATCGACCAGTTGTACCAGCCCATTGACCTATCCCATATAACCGAAAGTACACTTATAATTCCCACCTGCCATAGGATGGTTTTAGCTATGTTATTCCTGTTACGAATTATGAAGAAAAGACTAATCCACATAGACATCACACCAGCAGCAACCAGAAGTGACCAAAAGGATTCCTTAGTAAATATCATATTCACTGCTATACTGGCAACAACACCTATAATAGATACCAGTATCAATATGCGTATAAACATATTAAATTCCTGATAAATCGTAGGGATATGAGGGTATACATCCTCTTTAGGGTTTCCCTTATCTTCAAGAATGCCCGCGCATAAGGGACAGACGATATGCTCACCCTTTATCCTAACCTTGCAATGGATACAGTTTTGCATGCTAACCTCCATTCTGCTGATAACTACTGTTTAAATTCACAAGTTATATCTCCTTGGCATTGGATGATATAGTTATAGGTATATTTTCATTTGTCAGATGGCGAAAGAAATTCTTTTGAATATCAGTACCTACAAAGGGAGATGCAAAACTAACTACCAAATTGTTCTCAAATGAGCAAATGGCAATCTGAGGTCTTTTTGCGCTGACAAAGCAGTTAAACATCTCTATATAAGGCACCAGTTCTGGACTGATATTAATCTTACCCACATTGGATAGGGACGCTGTTATTCCTTTATCACTTAATCTCGTAGCAAACCGTAGTATTTTATCCTTTATAGCCAAAGGAACTACACGCATAAAGGCATTATGCTCTAAGGATAGAAGTCGATTCATATGCTTTTCAAGCTTGTCCTTGGTAAGCTCTCTTTCAAAGCTTTCCTTTACCTCTGCTATTATATCCACTAACTCATCACTTGATTTACTAAAATCATAGCTTATATTTATTGTGGCAAAAAAATTTCTAGCAGTTACTGATGGAAAATAAGTCCTCAAATTAACAGGAACGGATAATACTATAGGATTCTTCTTAGCCCTAGCAGGCATCTCCTTTGAGATTGACTTTATAAATAATGAAACTAAATATACAGTAAGCGTGGTATTATGCTTTCTTGAAAGATCAAGGACATCCTTAACAGGCATTAGTCCTTCGATAATCTTTATTCGATTATCAATTGGTCTTCTACCTTGAATATGATATGCCTTTGTTATCTTAACCCTCCTTGGTATACGTTTAACACTATAATGCTTTTGAAAGCTATCATCCATCTTCTGTGACAGAGATGCATCATAATCGAGTATAGGAAGGGTGGTAAAATCGTCCCTATAACATATAGTTATATAATAATAAAGAAGGGTTTTGAGAAAGCCTAAGGCCCCAGTACCATCTGTTAAAGCATGAAAAACCTCCAGATTAATACGTTTCTTATAATAACTCACCTCAAATAAGAGACTCTTACGATTACGGTGATAAAGCATCCCACAGGGCAGCTTGTTCTCCTCTATAACCTCCGGCTTAAGTTCAGTATTTTCAAAATAATACCAGAAGGCCCCCCGTCTAAGAATTACCCTATAGAAAGGAAAAAGTAGTAGGGTTTTATCAACAGCCTCTTGAAGAATATCCTTATCTACCTCATCCCTCAGCTCACAGACAAAACGAAATACCTTGGTATCCCTCTCGTTGCTATTGGGAGGAAATATTTTTGCTGCATTATCAAGTTTAGTCCATTCCACAGGCTTTCTTCTGGTCATTAATAAATCTCCTATCTTAAAAAACTATTAATTAGCTCATAGCTTCGTTTAACATGGACAAAATGCTTAGGTAGTGAGAAGAAACCATGTAAGGCATCCTTCATACGATAAATTTCTACCGTATTACCATGCTCAAGTAACTTCTTCCCATAGGCCTCTCCCTCATCCCTTAGGGGATCATACTCAGCCGTAATAATTAGAGTCTTAGGTTGATTAGATAGATCCTCTGCTATCAAGGGGGCAAGATAAGGGTTGTTAAGATCATCCTCAGAGTTTATATACAAGTCCATATAATCTCTAATTCTTTTGGACTTAAGTAGATATTCATATCCATATTTCCTAATAGATGGAAAGCCCGTCTCATCGCTATGGTCATTATTAGTAGAAGGATATATAAGTATCTGTCTCGGTATTTCAAATTCTCCCCGATCTCTTGCCAACAAAGATACTGCTGCCGCAAGATTAGCTCCAGCACTATCACCAATAATTGTGATCTTATCTGCTCCCACCCCAAAGAGGGTAGAATCAAGAAAAATCTCCCTTGTAACCGTATAACAATCAAGGAGGGCACAAGGGAAGCGGTACTCAGGAGCCAGACGATAATCAACAGATACGACCAAAGCTCCTGTCTGCCTAGCCATATTCGTACACACTTTGCTATAGCTGTCGATATTTCCTATCACCCAGCCACCACCATGAAAGAAAATAAGAACATGCAAGGCTTCATCATCGGAGGATTCCGGTGGTAAGAAAATTCTAACGGGTATATCATGATCTAATCCAGCTATTTTATGATCCCATATACTATAGCGTGGTTTTATATATACATTAACAGCGCTGTTAACCTGCCGATGTAGTTTATAATTTTTCTTAACGTCTAAATCCGGATATGACAATGCTTTTAGGGCCACTCTCATTGCTTTGTTGATTGCCATAAATTCCTCCTCCAGTATGCTATTAACATTTTATCCAAGTATATTATAAAAGTCAATCATGGCCTCCTGATGACCATTCTCCTTTAACACACCCTAATGGTATCTTTAAAATTCACAAAATTATGGTCTCCACTAGTCTTATGTCCCTAGAGGATGAGCCTAGCTGGATTTCAAATTCCCCTGGCTCTACTACAAATCTTTTACTTTCTACATCGTAGAAGCTAAAGGAATCCTTATTTAGAGTGATATTTACATTTTGCTTCTCACCGGGCTTAAGATATACTTTTTCAAAACCCTTTAACTCATGAATAGGCCGGTCTACAGAAGCCTCCTTGTCAGATACATACACCTGAACCACCTCTGCTCCATAGACAGAACCAGTATTCTCTATAGTTACTTGTATCCTAACATCCACATCTTCCTTATTGGTTTGATCAACTTCAACCTTTAAATCACTGTATTTAAAGGTCGTATATGATAGTCCATGACCAAATGGGAACTCAACATCTATATCATAGCTATCATAATACCTATAGCCTACATATACTCCCTCATTGTAGGTAATCTTTCCATAGTTGCCGAATTCACCTAGTTTGTGGGCAGGACAGTCCATATGAGTCTTTGGAAATGTTTCAGCCAGCTTACCAGATGGGTTGACCTTACCAAGCAGGACCTTAGCCAGTGCTCTTCCACCCTCCATACCTGCATAATAGCACCATACAATAGCACTGGTAGCATCAGCCCAGGAGCCCATCTCGATTGGAGAACCTGCGACAACTACTACAATAGCGCTAGGATTAACAGCCAGTACCTCTTTTATTAATCTGTCCTGACCATAAGGAAGCTTCATATCCTTGCGGTCTCCACCCTCAACGTCATATTCATGGTCCAGTCCGACTACTAAGATTACTTCCTCAGTATCCCTAGCCAGGGCTACCGCTTCTTGAAGTAGCTCTTCCTGGCGAGCTCTTGTCTCCTTCTCCTGCTTTTCGGCCTTAAGCTCCGCCTCTTCCTTTGTAATTGTCTGCTTTTCTAAGCTATCCTGCTGCCAGTTAAGCTCCTTCTCCTCTTTAGTAGGAACATAATAACCCTTGGCATATTTAACCTCGACATTACCACCTAATTCCATCTTCATTCCCAGAAGTGGTGATATCTCATAAAGTGCTTTAATCTCAGCACTTCCACCGCCACCAGCATGAACTCTTTCTCCGTTTTGTCCTATAATAGCTAAAGTTTTAAGCTTATCCTTTTGTAGGGGAAGACGGTTATTCTCATTCTTCAGTAGAATTATGGATTCTTCAGCGCATTCCTGGATAGCTTCACGATGATGAGGCGCATTGTAGGTACCCGGTACACGATTCTTTCTATCCTCTCCCAACATGTTAAGCCTTAACATAGTGCGTAGGATATTACGAATCTTTTTATCTATATATTCTTCTTTAATTTCCCCATTTCTAACAGCTTCAAGTAAGGGATTCGCCATATAATAGTCATCAAAATTAGCCGTTACAGACATCTCTATATCAAGGCCTGATTCAGCCGCCTCTTTGGTATCATGGACAGCACCCCAATCCGATATCACAGCTCCGTCATATCCCCATTCATCTCTCAGTAGCTCCGTAAGTAGGTATCTACTTTGTGAACAAAATTCACCATATAAGCGATTATAAGCCCCCATAATGGTGTGGCTTTCTCCCTTGTCGATTGCAGCTTTGAATCCGGGCAAATAAATCTCTCTTAAGCTTCTTTGGTCAACATATGTGTCTACTTCTAATCTATCTGTTTCCTGGTTATTAGCAGCCAGATGCTTCACACAGGCAGCCACATCATTCTCCTGTATTCCCTTAACTAGAGGAACTACCAATTCCTCCACTAATCTTGGATCCTCACTCATATATTCAAAGTTCCTACCACATAGGGGACTCCTCTTGATATTTATTCCAGGCGCCAATATCACATCCTTGCCTCTACCCCTAGCTTCAGCTCCTAGCACCTTCCCTGTCTTATATGCCAAATCTCTACTCCAGGTTGATGCCAGAGCACTATTACTGGGAAGATAGGATACAAGATCATCAGTAGTCCCTACATTAATCCAGCTATCATAGGCAAATTCCTTTCTGACCCCCATAGGTCCATCCGACATCTTTAGGGGAGGTATACCAAGCCTGGGCACACCTCCTGAATGAAATATTGCAACTCCGTGTATCATATTGATTTTCTCTTCTAATGTTAATTGGGATAACAGATCCTCTATTCTTCTTTCATCAACCTTCTTCATATGCAATCTCTCCTATACATTTATCATAATTTGCTATACATACCTTCTTAAAATAAGAGTTTAATACATTCACCACTTAGCAAGCCATTTAATGGATAAATTATAAGCTACAAATGATCTGCCCATTGCCTGACGGCCTTATGATTGTGTTATTGTCAACAGCTTCATAAGTACCATTTGTGATGGAATTTATCGAATCTACATTGATTAGTATAACAGAATATTCCTTATTAGTATCTACATTTATATATATTTTATCTTCCCTTCTAGTTATCTCAGCTTTCAGCTCAATTTCACCAGCTTCATTATGAACTACTGCTCTAGAGCATATATTATCTTGTAGCTCATAGGCTTTTAGCATAATCTTGTCTGTGTAATCATATACAGCGTCATTATCATTATGGCCGATGGCTATTAAGCTTCCCTCCCTTACCATAAGGGGGATACTTAGATATCCATGCCTCTCCTTAATCCATCTTCCACCAACTTTTATTTCGCCTGTAAAATAATCTGTCCATCTTCCTTCTGGAAGATAATACTGGGCTATACCTTGGTCATTAAATATTGGAGCAACAAGAAGATTATCCCCTAACATATACTGCCTATCAAGATATGCGCAGGATGGATCATCGGGAAATTCCATGACCATGCTTCTCATAACTGGTATTCCAGTTTCAGAGGTATTAATCGCATTACTGAATAGGTATGGCATCAGTCGTGCCTTAAGCCTGGTAAAGAAGCCAACCACATCCACCGCCTCCTCATCATAAGCCCATGGCACTCTATAAGACCAGCTACCATGAAGGCGAGAATGAGTTGATAGTAGTCCAAAGGCCGCCCAGCGTTTGTATACATCAGGAGTAGAGGTGCTTTCAAAACCACCTATATCATGACTCCAATAGCCAAAGCCTGACATGGTCAGAGATAATCCACCCCTAAGGCTTTCTGCCATAGACTCATAATCAGACCAACAATCTCCACCCCAGTGAACAGGGTATTTTTGACCCCCGGCTGTAGCGCTTCTGGCAAATAGCACAGCCTCACCCTTACCTAGTTTACGCTCCAATAGCTCAAATACAGTTTTGTTGTATAGATAGGAATAATAATTGTGCATCTTTTGGGGATCTGAGCCGTCATAGTAGACTACATCAGTAGGGATTCTCTCACCAAAATCAGTCTTAAAGCAATCAACCCCCATATCAATTAAGGCCTCAAGCTTGGAACTATACCATTCACACGCTCTAGGATTTGTAAAATCCACTATAGCCATACCGGGCTGCCACATATCCCATTGCCATACATCACCATTTGGCCTTTTAATAAAGTAATCTGCAGATAGTCCTTCAGCAAACAAAGAAGATTCCTGAGCAATATAGCTGTTGATCCATACACAAATCTTAAGGCCCTTTTCCTTTAGACGTCTTATCATTCCCTCAGGATCTGGAAATACATCGCTATCCCATGTAAAGTTAGACCAATGAAAATCCTTCATCCAGAAGCAGTCAAAATGAAATACCTTTAGAGGAATATTCCTTTCAATCATTCCATCCACAAAGCTGTTAACCGTCTCCTCATCATAACTAGTAGTAAATGATGTGGATAGCCAAAGTCCAAAGGTCCAAGCAGGCGGAAGACCCGGTTTACCCGTAAGAGATGTATATCTGGTAAGAACCTCCTTCATTGTAGGTCCATTTATCAGAAAATAATCCAGTCCCTCACCAGCTACAGAAAACTGAACCTTCTTAACCATCTCAGAGCCCACCTCAAAGGATACCTTCTCTGGATGATTTACAAATACTCCATAGCCCTTATTTGATATATAAAAGGGTATGTTCTTATAGGATTGCTCAGTAGATGTACCCCCATCCTCATTCCATATATCCACAGACTGACCATTCTTTACAAATGGAGTGAATCTCTCTCCCAAACCATATATCAACTCCCCTACCGACAGGGAAAGCCTCTCTCTCATATATGTATTTTCATAAGAACCATCATCATAGGCAAGCCCCCTCCAATCAGTCTTCACATATGCCAGGTCACGGGATCCGCTATCAGTAATGTACTCATCACCCCTATAATATTCCATTTTCCAGTTAATCTTATTGATTCTCAGCTGTAATTTCCCACTATGAATAACTATAAGCTCATCACTATTGTTAACCCTAAGGTTACTATCATTTTTCATACATAGCTCAAAGCTAGGCGTTCTTTTCTTTACCCCAAGATAATGATCCGCCCTTATTCGAACTACTTCCTCCATGGGGGAGGAAATACGTATAGTTAGATTGACACCACCTAAGGTATCTCCTCTGTGATTTATCTTATGAGTAGGGGCACATATTATTAATTCCCTACATGTAAACTCCCCTGTCTCCTTTACAAATTCTTGCTCATCCTTCTTAAGAAAATAGACCTGAGCCGGTGAAAAGATCTCGGTGCCTTCAGCATTTAGCCAACAACCATTCGAAAACTTCATAAATTACCTCCTATACCTAATTATCTTGTGTATAAAATTTGCTATTAAGATTTTTGAAATTTATGAGACTAGTATACCATATTTTCAATTATCTGGTAACTATTAAGAGGTCATATAAGGATTTATTTACACATGATATAGATAACATCATCCATTGAGGATAAAGCAATATTATGCTATACTACAACCGAATAAGGCACATAAAATCGTAGTATTTGTGTTTTTGGAGCAACCATATAAAATATGATTTTACTTTACATTATTAATAATCTGAAATAACCAGGAGGTATTATATGTATTATAAGCAATATGGAAATACTGATATGAAGGTTAGCGCAGTGGGAATGGGAACCATGCGCTACAATGATGAGGATATAAATGCAGGTAATCTTGATAAATGTGCAGATGTAGTCTTATATGCCCATGAAAAGGGGATAAACTTCTTTGATAGCGCCCCCTTTTATTGTCAGGATAAAAGTGAAATAATAACTGGTATGGCCTTGTCCCAGTTAAAAAGAGATAGCTACTACATATCCTCTAAGGTAAACTTAGGCACCCTGGATAACAAAACTACAGCAGATGATTTTCGCAGGAGACTGGAGACATCTTTGGAAAGGCTAAAGGTTGATTATCTGGACTTCTATTATTTGTGGTGTATGCTGGACCTTGAAGGCTTCAAGAAGCAATACGACCTATTATATAAGCACTTTGAAGCAGCTAAGGCTGATGGGCTAATCAAACATATAACAGTATCATCTCATATGCAGGGCTCTCAACTGGAGAAGGTTGTTGAGACCGGCCTATTTGACGGAATGCTTATTGGCTACAATGCTCTTAATTATCGCTTCCGCCAAGCAGGAATTACTGCTGCAGCTAATAATGGCATGGGAATCGTCGTTATGAATCCTCTAGGAGGAGGACTTATTCCCAATAATCCAGAGACATTTTCATATCTAACCGAAGGAACTGACCTTACAGTACCCCAGGCAGCACTTCGTTTTGTAGCATCTCATAAGGAAATAACTGTTGCCCTAGCTGGTTGTACCACCAAGGAACATGTAGATGATGCTGTCAAGGCTGTAGAAAACCTTGTAGAACGCCCCGCAAAGGAAATATATGAGGAATATGAGAACAAAGGCGTTGCCCTTAACAACCTATGTACTGGCTGTGCTTACTGCGATTCCTGTCCTGTAGATATAGATATTCCTAAGTACATGGATGCCTATAATGCTAAGATACTAGGCCAAGACATGACATCACGCATAAAATACCACTGGCATCTTCCCATCTCAAAAGCTGCAGAATGTATTGAGTGTGGAAGGTGTGAGGAACTATGTACACAACACCTACCTATTATAGATAGATTAGCTGAAATCTCAAAACTCTCATAATTTTACCGGCATTGTACCCGGTACCGTACCAGGTACGGTACCGGGTACAAATTTATTTTTTGAAAAACACTTGCAAAAAAACTGTATTTGTATACAATAGTTATGGTTAATATATTTGTAAGAGTTTTTTAGGAGGACAATTCCTCCGTTACAAGCATTAAAA
>JAAYPG010000164.1 GCA_012519905.1 Clostridiales bacterium
ATAATGGATTATATATGTAAAGGCGGATTTGCCTGTAAGCTCTTTGAAATAACGACAAAAGGTTCCTTCACACACTCCTGATTGCTCTGCTAGAAGCTCTAAGGATAAGTCGGATACATAGTTCTCGTGTATGTAATCTATTGATGGTCTAAGCTTATTATATAGTTTATTGTAAGAGCTAGATAGGTTAATAGATAACATAAAGTTATTATAGTACAAATTCCATAACTGATATAATAAGCCATGTAATTCTAATTCCCAGGAATCAATATCCTTACGACCATAAAAACTTTGGATCTGACATAGTTTAAGCAGCAATTCTTTATGCCATCCTATATTGGGGGTAAAATGGTAAGTGTAGAGACTTCCGTTACATTTCAGAGGGTGAATATAACGATTGTATTGGGAGTTAGCATAGGCCTCTGTAAAAACAATCGGATTGAATAAAAAGGCTGTGAAGCAACATTTACTATTATATATGTTTAATCCCATATGCAACATGTTAGGTGGTATGAGAAGAGCCTCCCCAGCCTTCATATGAAATCGTTTGTCTTCTACAATCAACTCCATTTCACCTTTATCTAGATATAAGAATTCTATCTCATCATGCCAATGTTGATATAATATAAGATGCCTATTATCCTGAATGTCTGTTTTGTGTAGGGAGTAAGGCCTGTTTGCTATGGTGTGACTAATCTTTTCTTTAAAATCAGAATAAGTGAAAAACATCGTATTCATAATGGATAAGAGCCTTTCTATTGTTTGTTAATTAAAGAATTGAACACATAGGCTGAGTATATCAATCTTTGGTGAAATGTCAATATAGTGTCACTTTTAGCATAAATATATAAAGCTTATTGATAATAATTTGCTATAATATGATTATATTTAGTATTTTAATTAAAAGCTAGATATTTTAAACCCTATAAAACCTATTAATTTTTCAATATAACAAATATAAGGAGAATAAGATGAAGAACTATCAAACACCAGACAAATTACTGGTATATACCAGAAAACCAAAGGACGATTATACTGAATCCTTAGCTAATAGTGTACATTTTGCTTATAGTAATTATGGAGAAGAAGACCTAATGCCATTAAATCGTAATTATGGAATATTGTTTGCTGAGGCAATAGTGGACGAGCAGAATGTTATTCATGAGATGGGACTAAAAAATCCATACATATTCCAACTTCCCTCTGGTTCCTTTGGTATTATCGCTGTAAGGATAACAAAAGAGGGCAAGGAGGACAAAGAGAGTAAAGGTCAAATTTTACTATGGACCTCCAAGGACTTAATTAGATTTCAATATGAAGGACTTGTTAAGCTACACGAGGATGTATATGTAGATAATGCTATATGTAGCTATAACCAGGCGACTATGCAATATGAGATTAGATGGCAGGATAGTGATGGCCAATATTACAAAAACACTATAAAGGACCTATATAAGCTTAGCAGTATATCAAGAGCAGAGCATGCAGAAAAGTATGACTATGAAAGGCCGAAAAGTATAATCCAAGATATAGTTCCTGGAAATGTAATCACTCTTGATCCGGTTATTGGGGAAGAAGTTTATTCTCATTGGACTCCCCTGTATCATAAGGCCACAAAAGTATCTAAACATATAAAGCTTAAATCTATAGAGGAGCTAGATAACTTATATGCCACTGCTCTTTATTCAGATGGTTCAACCGATAATAAAAGGGTGGTTTGGGCTTATGATAAAGCTGAATGTGAATTACCAGGAACCTATACTATCAAAGGTAAAGTGGTGAATCCTGAATATAAGTTTCCCTTAGCTAGAGGCTATGCAGATCCTGTAATTCTGCCATGGAAGGGTAAATATTATTATATGGCAACCAATGATAATAAGAATGATATCGGAATCTATGTTAGAGAAGCTGATACAATAAGAGATTTATTTGCGCCTGGTTACAAAGAAACAATTATACTTGACGTGCAAGAGGATAAGAATTTCATACAGACCTTCTGGGCTCCTGAGTTTCATATTATTGGTGATGAACTCTATATACTTTTTGCAGTAGGTGGAAGAGTATGGGGGCCACAGTGTCATATGATGAGGCTGAAGAAGGGTGGAAATATCCTTGAACCCACCGATTGGATGGAACCGATTCGTGTTAAGAAAAGGGATGGAAGCTACCTGGCTGAGGATGGCATAACCTTGGATATGACCTATTTTAAGGTGGACGGGACCGCATGTCTTTTATGGTCCTACCGTAAAGGGATAGGAACGCCTCTAGATACTGGCTCCATGATTTATATAGCAACTGTAGATGAACAAGATCCAACGGTGCTTACCAGTGAGCCTGTATTACTGTCAAGGCCGCTATATGGCTGGGAGAATATTCAAGGGACTATTAATAATGAAGGTCCATATCCGCTGATAACTGATGATGCCGTATATATAACCTATTCTGGAGGTGCAGCTGGTGGCTATACCTATGCACTGGGGCTTTTGAGTATCCCTCGTGGTAGTGATTTTCTTGACCCTAGGGCATGGACAAAATCATCTACTCCGGTATTATCTTATTACATGCATGAAGGAGTCTATGGTCCGGGTCATAATTCCTTCTTTAGAGATTATAATGGGAAAACAATGATAATGTATCATGGAGAAGAGGAGTTGGTTACATCTGGTACCAGATGTAGCGCCATGCATAGAGTGCATTTTAATAAAAAAGGAATTCCGGTATTTGATGTGATAGGAAAGAGAGATATTAACCCGGAATTGACAGATGTAGAAATAGAAGTAACTATAAGTTAGGATTAAAAACAGAAATAATAAGATCCACCATTAGAACAGCTTATCTATGTATGGATATCCATAAGATTAGTGTAATAATGGTGGATTTTCTTACTTGTTTATAATTAGATATTCTTGGTCGGCATCTGCTTCGAAGACTATGATATCGCCCTCTATAGAATAAGAAATAGATTGGTCCTTGCATTTTACAGTAAGGTCCTTGATGTCCTTATATTTTATCTTTATTGAAGCCTTGCCGTCCTTATTGACGGATATGGTCTTGCCTATTCTTATAACCGCCTCTACAAGCTGACCTTGCTCCCACTTTATATCGATTGTATAATTTCCTCTAGCTTTTAGGCCGCTTATATAGCCGTCCTTCCATTGGTTAGGTAGGGCGGGCAGGAGATTAAGTACACCCTTATAGCTTTGTAAAAGCATTTCAGAGATTCCAGCTGTTGCACCGAAGTTGCCATCAATTTGAAATGGTGGATGAGCATCAAAAAGGTTTGGATAGGTTGACTTGGCCAGTATCATCTGCACATATTTATGAGCATTTTCTGCATCCCATAACCTAGCCCACATATTGATTATCCATGCGCAGCTCCAGCCAGTATGTCCGCCACCAAAGGACAGTCTTCTATCCAGAGTCCTTCTGGCTGCCTCTGCCAATTTTGGAGTCTCATCAACTGTTATTTCATCTGCAGGATATAAGGCAAATAGATGAGAAATATGCCTATGACCTATTTCTATTTCCTCATAATCGTCGGGCCATTCCATGATGGTTCCATTTTCGCCTATTTTAAGCTCGGGAAGTTGCTTCCTTGTTGCGGCCAATTCCTGTGTGAATTCAGAATCAAGCCCTAGCAAATTAGCTGCATCTATTGTCTTTTGAAACAGTGCCCGCAATATAGAGTTATCCATGGTTGGCCCCGCACAGATTGCTGTTTCGTAGCCGTTTGCAGTACGGTAAATGTTCTCAGGAGACAGGCTAGGACAGGTGACTAGCCTACCATCCTTGTCCTCTATAAGAAAATCAAGAAAGAATTCGCATGCTTCCTTCATAGTAGGATAAGCCTTAGCAAGAAAAGACATATCCTGTGTATAGTCATAATGGTCCCAGAGATGGAGGCAGAGCCAAGCAGCTCCCATGGACCAATAGGTTGAGGTGGGCCAAGAATCCTGAGGAGATGCGTCTCCCCAGATATTAGTATTGTGATGAGCTACAAAACCTCTACATCCATACATTTGCTTGGCCATGATTCGTCCTTTACTTTTTATTAGATCAATAAGACGAAAGAGTGGTTCGTGACATTCAGAGAGATTGCACTGTTCAGCAATCCAATAATTCATCTCTGTATTGATATTAATGGTATATCTACTTCCCCAAGGAGCAAAAACATTATTATTCCATATTCCCTGAAGATTTGCCGGAAGTGATGAATCCTGTCTGCTACTGGAGATAAGCAGGTATCTTCCGTATTGATAATAAAGGGCCACAAGTGAATTATCAATAGCACCATCTGATACTCTCATTAGCCTTTCGTCTGTAGGAATAAAATCATAGAGCTTATCCTCCCCAAGGAAGATGTCCATTCTCTTATATAGATTGGAATAATCCTGGATATGATCAGCTTTTAAGGATTTAAATCCTTTTTTCTCTGCCGATAAGATTCTATCTATACATACCTTCCGGGGATCTTGTTTATTAAAGCTTGTTGCAGCTGTGAGAAGCAGGGTGAAATCGGAAGCGTTTTCTATCTTTATTTTCTCGCCCTCAGATAGGGCTAGACCGGTCCTGCCATAGCCAACAAAGGCGGGTATTATCTTTAATAAGGCATAGAATTCTATTTGCTTATCCGCGCAGAAGCCCTTCATCATTAAGGAAAGGGGCAGGGGACCTTCTGATATAATACAATCCACAGGCCTAGATAAAAAAGCATCAAGTTGAATAGTAAGACCATCGGAGGAGGTCATAGACAAAGCATATACATTGTCTACAGCGCTAATAAAGCTCTCCAGACGATAACTAATACCGCCTATGCTATATCTTACTCTTGAGATAGCTGTCTCAAGATCAAGCTCTCTTCTGTAAGTATGGACAATGTCATTATTTTCACCATAGCTCAAGTTCAAATGGATATTACCAAGAGTCTGATAGGAGCCCTGGTCATTACCCATATATGCTTCCTTGGCTAAGTCATCTGCTTCCTTTAGGTTGCCATCTATGATATGCTGCTGGGCCTTTGAAATGATTTCCTTGGCTTTTGGGTTTAATGAGTCGTTCTCACCCTTGCTCCATATAGTTTCTTCATTGACCTGAATTATCTCATCAAAGGGGTTACCATATACCATAGCACCAAGCTTACCATTTCCCAATGGAAGAGCTTCTACCCATTCTGAGGCGGGCTTATTGTACCAGAGTTTCATCTTTTCTCTATTATTCATATCAATCTACCTTTCGTTCTATGATTATTTTGTCATGTAAAACATATAACTAGGGATGTGACATCTAGTAAGCAGTATAAGTATAAGTATATTTATATTTTATTTCAACTCAAATAAGCGGATAAGAATGTAGTATCTTTATTATAAAGATGTAATATATGATATATTATAAATAACTACATGTTTTTTGAATTATTATTATGATAATATAATAGCAAAGTACAAGCTTAGCTGTAGATGATAATAAACTATATATAGAGAGGGGCAAGAATATGTTCAAGCAATATCATGAAGACTTGGATAATATACAGGTCAATACTGAAAAAAACAGGTCCTATTATATCCCTTACGGTAGTAAGGAAAAAGAAGAAGCACTTCAAGGTGGGGATAGTTCAAGACTTCATATGCTTTCGGGCAAGTGGCAATTTGGCTTTTATCAGAATATATACCAACTGCCAGATAACTTCTATAAGGAGTTACCAGACAACCTGAATGAGATAGAGGTTCCTTCCTGCTGGCAGATGGCAGGTTATGACTATCATCAGTATACCAATGTCAGGTATCCTATTCCCTTTGATGTACCCTATGTACCAGATGATAATCCAGCCGGTCTATATATCCGTAGCTTTGATGTGAACAAGAAGGATGATGAGCTAGTTAATATATGCTTTGATGGAGTGGATTCCTGTCTATATCTATGGGTTAATGGTGAATTTGTAGGCTATAGTCAGGGTTCTCATCTGATGAGTGAGTTCGATATTAGTAAATATGTTAAAAACGGTAGTAATTATCTAGTGGTTTTGGTCCTAAAGTGGTGCGATGGAACATATCTGGAGGATCAGGATAAGCTTAGAATGTCAGGAATTTTTAGAGATGTCTATTTGCTCTATCGTCCAAAAAATCATATTAGGGATTATTTTATTAGAACTAAGTATGATTCGATTAGTGGAGATGGTCTAATATATGGTACAGTGGATGTCTGTGGTTCACCTTCAAACCTTATGATTAGCTTATATGATCAGGAGGGAAGCAGGCTGGCAGAGACTGAGCTTGTAGTTAATGAATTTAGCATATCTTTGTCAAATCCCTCCCTCTGGTCTGCAGAAACTCCTAATTTATATAGATTGGTCTTAGAAACAGAGGAAGAGATCATAGTCGAGCAGGTAGGAGTAAGAACCTGCCTTATTAAGGACGGGAGGTTATTGATTAACGATACCCCTGTCAAACTATTAGGTGTCAACCGCCATGATAGTGATCCTCATACAGGATATACAATATCTAGGGAGCAGGCTATTAGAGACCTTCAGTTGATGAGAGAGCATAATATAAATGCTATACGTACCAGTCATTATCCCAATGCCCCCTGGTTCTATAAGCTTTGTAATGAGATGGGCTTCTATGTTATAGATGAAGCGGATATAGAATGTCATGGAGTCGTCATGCTTTATGGTGGCGGATATGATAAGACCTATGGCCTGATTGCCCAGGATGAACGATTTGCAAAGGCAATTATGAATAGGGTCATGAGGACAGTTGAACGTGATAAGAATAATCCATCGGTTATATTCTGGTCACTGGGTAATGAAGCAGGCTATGGGCCGAATTTTGAGGAGGCTGCCAGGGCTGTCGGTGAATTTGATCCCGATCGATATGTTCATTATGAAGGAGAGGTTCATCAAACAGGAGGACACAAGAACGACACCTCTATGCTGGAACTGGTAAGTCGTATGTATGAGCATCCTGAAAACCTAGAAAGAATCGTATCTAACCCTTATTTTAAGAAAGCCTTTATGTTATGTGAATGCTGTCATGCCATGGGAAATGGGCCTGGAGATTTGGAGCAATACTTTGAGCTAATGGAGAAATACGACAATTTCATAGGCATGTTTGTCTGGGAATGGTGTGACCATGGCGTATATATGGGTGAGGAGAATGGTAAGGCAAAGTACGGCTATGGCGGAGATTTCGGCGAGAAATTCCATGATGGTAACTTCTGCATGGATGGATTAGTTTATCCAGATAGAAGACCCCATACTGGTCTGTTAGAATACAAGAATGTTATAAGACCCATAATATCTGAGAAGGTTATAGGAAAGCCTAATACATATGTCTTTCATAATAAATACAGCTTCCTTGCAATAGACGGATGGATGGGTATTAGATGTGAGCTACTGGTTAATGGGGAAGTAGTTCAAGTTCAAGAGCGTATACCATCTATTGATCCACTTTCTTCTACGGAGATATCATTTGATTTAGATGTTCCGAAAGAAGGTATCGTCTCTCATGTTTTTTCCTATTTCCTAATCAAGGAGTTCAAAGGAATTGAAGCTGGCAGCCTTATGGGGACAGAGCAACATGAAATATACTATGAGGATGTGGATTGGAGAGCTCAATTAGGATTAAATAAAGAAACTGATGAGGAGCTGACCATTGAAGAGAGAGGAAAGCTTCTATATATAAAAGGAAAGTCTTTCTCCTGTAGCTTTGATATGCTTCATGCAGCCTTTACTAGTCTAAAAAGAGGGCAAGAAGAGTTACTGACCAAACCGTCGGAATTCAACATATGGCGCGCACCTATGGATAATGACCGCCCCATGGTAGGCAGGTGGCGGAATGCTGGTTATGATCTAATGACCACCAAGGTATATGAGTGTAATGCTAAGGCTCATAATTTGGGGGTAGTGATCAAGGCTAAAATAGGATTGGTTCCCTATGGCTTTGAGCCAATTATAAAGGCTGATATGATTGTAGAAATAAGTTGCGACGGAGCGATAAATATTAGGATAGAAGCAGTAAAATGCAATAAGGAACTACCCTTCTTGCCGAGATTTGGATTACGCTTCTTCTTAAAGAATGAACTTGAGAATGTTGACTATTATGCTAATGGTCCAATGGAATCCTATGTGGACAAGCATATAGCTAGCACCAAGAGATGCTTTACTAATTGTGTTACAGATATGCATGAAGATTATACTAGACCCCAGGAGAATGGTAGCCATATTGGAGGAGAATATATAATTTTATCTGAAGGAGATATAAGAAAGCTAGCTGTAACGAAGAAGGATATGCCATTTACCTTTAATCTATCTCATTATTCTCAGGAAGAGTTAGAGAAAAAGACCCATAACTACCAGCTTGAAGAGTCCGGTTCCACTATATTATGTCTAGACTATATGCAAAGTGGATGTGGCTCAGCCATATGTGGACCACCACTTGCTAGCAAGTGGCAGCTTAACCAAGAAGAGTTTGACTTTGAAGTGCAAATCATAATTTTATAATACTATCAGGGGGTAAAAAACTATGAAAAAAGCAAGACTTAAGTTAGATAAAGACTTTACAATAGCAAAGGTGGATAAACGAATCTTTAGTACCTTTATTGAGCCAATTGGTGATATCGTCTATGGCAGTATCTATAACCCAGAGCATCCAACTGCTGATGAGCAGGGCTTTAGAAAGGATGTTTTGGAGCTGATGCGTGATTTGAAATCCACAGCAATCCGTTATCCAGGTGGTAACTTTGTGTCCGGCTACAACTGGATGGATGGGATTGGGCCTAAGGAAAATCGCCCCGTAAGATTCGATAAGGCTTGGAAAAGTATCGAGACTAATCAGATGGGAATTAATGAATATACGGATTGGGTAAAGAAGGTTGGGGCAGAGCCAATGCTTGCTGTCAATCTTGGTACAGGTACAGCTGAGGAAGCATCCTATGAAATCGAATATACCAATATGGAGGGTGGTACGTATTTTTCTGACCTTCGTAAGGAGCATGGTTACGATAAGCCCCATGATATTAAGCTCTGGTGCTTAGGTAACGAAATGGATGGTACATGGCAAATGGGTGAGAAGACAGCTGAGGAATATGGCCGTATCGCTTATGAGGCTGCCAAGCAGATGAGATGCGTTGATCCTGATATTGAGCTTGTGGCATGCGGTAGCTGTGCTAATGATAAGAGCCATCCTTCTTATCCAGAGTGGGATCGTATAGTATTAGAGCACTGCTATGAACATGTGGATTATCTATCATTACATCGTTATTATAGCTATGATCCTGAAAGTGTTAAGGGAACAGTATTTCCTGCGCAATTTACTCCCGAGGATCTACCCTGTATAGCTCAGGATCTAGCACAGTTTATTGATACAGTATGTGCAGCAGCAGACTATGTAAAAGGAATGAAATATTCAGATAAAACAATTAATATTTGCTTTGATGAGTGGGGTATTATATCCAGTCATACAGCTAAGGTAGAGGGGCTTGAATGGACAGAGCGATTTGTTCCTGAAAAAGGGAAAAGGCTACGTAGGATGAATCTGATTGATGCTGTTTTATTTGGCAGTATTCTAATTACCTTTATAAATAAATGCGATCGGGTGAAGATTACCTGTCAATCAATTGTGATTGGAAGTATGGTTGGGGTAGATGATGATGGTGCCTATAGACAGACCACCTATTATCCCTTCCAGCATGCTGCTACCTATGCTGACGGAGTTACTCTGCGTCCAGCTCTAGATAGCCCGCAGAAGAGTACAGATGGCTATGGAGAGCAGCCATTTATTCAAACAGCAGCGGTCTATAATGAAGAGGAGGGAATGGTAACAGTATTTGCTGTTAACTTAAGCCCCCGTGAAAAGGTTGTCTTGGATTGTGATATGCAATTTGATAAGACGGAGCTTATCAGACATATACAGATGCATGATGATCAGCCTCTAGCAGTAAACACCTATAAGAACCCAGACAGAATAGTTCCAAGGGATTTGGAGATAAAGGACGAAATTGTATTGCCACCCTTAAGCTGGAATGTTTTAATTTTTAAAGTGAAATGATAAGAGACAATTATGGTTGCTATATATATGCTTAGAATATAAATTACCATATATTTAGAGATGGAGGAAGATATGCTAACAGTTGAGAAAAGACCAAGTAAAAGAATTACAAGCGTGGAAAGAGTTCAAGAATCCCTAATGCTATACTCAGCCCATGGAACTATTAGGCTTGAGCCGAAGAGTTCTACGATTATCAGAGTTTCCTATACCCTAAGGGATATATTTTTAGATGAGGAGAAGCCTGGAGTGATATGTAGTGATACATTTGCTGATTGGGATTTTACTCAGACTGAGGATGAGATAAGACTTAATACCGATAGCCTAAGCCTTGTGATTAATAAAGAGACAGCCTCCATAGACTACTATGATTCTTCAGGAAGGAGATTACTAAAGGAACGAAGCTATGAGAGCAAATGTCTTGAAGAATTTGATTCATATAAAATTATTGATAGTGACAATGTGACACTAGAGAAGGTTAAGACACCGGACGGGGTCAAGCAGGTTGTAAGAGAAGCGGCAAAGACCTTTGACAAGAAGCTATATAAAACTAGATTGTATCTAGACCTAGAGGAAGAGGAAGCCATATATGGCCTGGGGCAGCATGAGGAAGGAAATCTTAATCTTAGGGGAAAAACAGTATATCTTCATCAGGCCAATATGAAGATTGCTATTCCAATCCTATTATCAAGTCTTGGCTATGGAATATTAGTAGATACCTATAGCCCAATGATTTTTAATGATAATGAATTTGGATCATATATCTATACAGAAGCTGACATAGAGATGGATTTTTACTTCATATATGGAGGAAGTATGGATGGAGTAGTAAAAGGTTATAGATATCTTACTGGAAAGGCTGCCATGCTTCCCAAATGGGCTTTTGGATATATTCAATCTCAGGAGCGCTATGAAACAGCTGAAGAGTTGATAAATACTGTTAAGGAGCATAGGCGCAGGAATATTGGCTTGGATTGTATTGTTTTAGACTGGTGTTCATGGGAGGGTAACCTATGGGGGCAAAAGACCATGGACAGGACAAGATTTCCTGACCCCTCACTTATGATGAAAGAAATACATGATAGCAATGCTAAGCTTTTGATTTCCGTCTGGCCTAATATGAGCCATGAATGTGATAATTATAAAGAATTTAAAGATAAGAATTTGCTATTACCTGCCAGCAATGTATATGATGCCTACCAGGAGGAGGGAAGAAGACTCTACTGGAAGCAGGCCAATGAGGGCTTGTTCTGCCATGATATCGATGGCTGGTGGTGTGATTCGAGCGAACCCTTTACTCCTGAATGGAATCATATGGGAAAGCCCGAGCAAAGCACTATGTATCATGAGTTTTATGAGACAAGTAGTCGTCATATTTCAGCTGAATTGACCAACTCATATGGCTTATATCATGCAAGAGCAATATATGAAGGACAGCGTGAGCTTACCAATGATAAGCGGGTTATTAATCTTACTAGAAGTGGCTATACAGGTCAACAAAGATACGGTGCAATTCTTTGGTCCGGTGATATATCGGCAACTTGGTCTACATTTAAAAAGCAGATAGCAGCAGGGTTAAATCTCTGTGCCTCTGGCATACCCTACTGGACTCTTGATATCGGGGCTTTCTTTGTTAAGAGGGGTACTCAGTGGTTCTGGGATGGCGATTATGATGAGGGCACCGAAGACCTTGGATATAGAGAGTTATACACCAGATGGTATCAATATGGAAGCTTTTTGCCTATATTTAGAAGTCATGGAACGGACTGTAGAAGGGAAATGTGGAATTTTGGTGAGCCTGGTGAGATGTTTTATGACGCACTTCATAAAGCAAATCGCTTAAGATACCAGCTTATGCCTTATATATATTCTATGGTAGGAAGGGTATGGAAGGATGATTATACCATCCATAGAATGCTGGCCTTTGATTTTCCTGAGGATTCTAGGGCTAGAGAAATTGCAGACCAATTTATGTTTGGTGATAGCCTGATGGTTTGCCCTGTGATTACACCGATGTATTATGATAAGGCTTCAAGGCTAATAGAAGGACAGCCTAAGTCAAGAGAGGTGTACTTGCCTAAGGGTAGTGGTTGGTATGATTTCTGGACTAATGAATATTATGAAGGTGGACAGACTATACGTTCAGATGCCCCTATTGATGTTATTCCTTTGTATGTGAAAGCTGGTAGTATACTACCCATGACAGAGGCTATGAATTATGTAGACGAGATAGCTGATGCACCCATAGAAGTTAGAGTCTATACAGGTAGAGATTGTTCATTCCAGCTTTATGAGGATGAGGGAAATAGCTACCGATATGAAGAGGGTGAGTATGCCATAAGCATGATGGAATGGGATGATGAGAAGCAGAAGCTAACTATAGGCGACCCCATTGGATCCTACAAGGGAATGGTAGAAAACAGAGAATATAAGACTGTAGTAATTAGCAACAAATAAAAGTGGTCTTGTTTTATGTATTAGGAAAGTAAGACTAGTATAAAGGAGTAGCGACGTGGAATATTATGTTGAATTAAAGCTTAGAGGAGATGACCATAGCGGAGGCTTTTCAAATGGGTTAACATTATGTAATGGTCAATCCACAAAAGAGCTTGTCAAGTATTCGGAGAAAGAAGATTCTGTCATCTATATAAACTCAAATAATCATTATGTAACACTAAATATAAAAAAGTTAGCTAATGCTACTGAAGTTTATACAAGCTTTGAGAATAAAGGGGATGAGACTGTAACCTTAGAAATGTTATCATCTATAGCTATAAAGGGTATTAAGGCAGATAAAATTCATAGACTACAGTCCTTTTGGAGCGCAGAGGGCAAGTTAAGAACAGAGACAATTGATGACCTGCACCTGGAGCCCTCTTGGAATAGGTGTGGTATGCGGGTTGAGAAATTTGGTAATCTTGGTTCTATGCCTGTAAGAAAGTATTTTCCCTTTGTAGTCCTTGAGAACAGTGAAACCAGTGATTTTGTTGCGGTACAATTATATATTCCGTCTTCTTGGCAGATAGAGCTTTTGTGTAAAGAGGATGAGACCCTTTCTCTTGTGGCAGGTCTTGCTGATAGGGATTTTGGTCATTGGTTTAAGACCATATCCAAGGGTGAGAAATTCACGACCCCTAAAGCTGTAGTGGCTGTAGGTAAATCACTTTATGATGTATGCCATAAGCTTGTTGAGTCTCAAAACCCCAATATATCACCTATCGATGATGACATGGGCATAGTCTTTAACGAGTACTGTACTACTTGGGGCAATCCCAGCTTGGAGAATATTAAGAAGATAGCTGACAAGCTAAAGGGCAAGGGGATCAAATATTTAGTAATTGATTCTGGTTGGTATGGTAAAAATGAAGGCTGGTGGGCAAGTATAGGAGACTGGGATGTTAATTACGATAAATTTCCCAACGGCCTTAAGGAAGTAGCAGATTATATAAAGCAATGTGGAATGATACCAGGGCTTTGGTTTGAATTTGAGTCTGTTGGCAGGCTTTCAAAGCATTTTAATAATACTGACCATCTACTTAAGAAGGATGGACAAGTTCTAACGGTTGGTGATAAACGCTTTTGGGATATGGCTGATCCCTGGGTTATTGATTATCTAAGTAAAGCTGTAATAGACACATTAAAGGAGGCTGGTTTTAAGTATATTAAGGTCGACTATAATGATACTATAGGTATAGGCTGTGACGGTGCGGAGAGCTTAGGTGAGGGCTTGAGGCAAAGAATCCTGGCTAGTCAGGAGTTTTTTAGAAGGATCAAGCAAGAAATACCTGATATAGTTATAGAGAATTGCTCAAGCGGAGGACATAGATTGGAGCCATCCATGATGGAGCTAGTGTCCCAGGCAAGCTTCTCTGATGCCCATGAGATTAATTCCATCCCCATAATTGCAGCCAATATGCATAGAGTAATCAAGCCTTCACAAAGTCAGATTTGGGCTGTTATGCGAAAGAGTGATATTGAAGCTAGAATCTACTATTCTATCATTAGCACATTTTTTGGTAGAATGTGCTTAAGTGGTGATATATATGATTTAAGTGACCAGCAATGGAAGTTAATAGAAGAAGGAATTGAATTCTATAAATCAGTGGTCGATATTATAAAGAATGGTAAAACTATAAAATCTGTCAATCGAGTCACCAGCTATAATAGACCAGAGGGAGAACAGCTAGTTCTGAGAGAATATCAGGATAAGATATTGGCAATCGCCCATAGATTTGAGAATTCCAAGGAGCCTAAGCTTGAGCTACCAAATAACTATAGAATAAAAGATGAATATGGTGATTTATCATCTGAATTTAGCGCTAAGGCATGGCTTTTAGAAAAAATAATATAAAGAAATATATTTGTAGCTTAATAACAAGAGGTGTTGTATCCAGCACCTCTTGTTATTTTTATCTATTACTTCATAAACCCCTTTCGGCAAAAGCTTGCATAGCATGAACAAGCCTTAATTTGTCTTATACTTGATAAATTTAGCATTATTGTGTAAAATGAAATAAATAACAATGAAAAATATGGGTATATTGTATAAATCATAAATTTGCTACTGGGGATGGGGAGAATGAAGCTATCTAATCTTAAAATAAGAGTAAAATTATTATTGATTTATTTTTTTTGTGTTCTAATTCCAATAATTTTAACTGATGCTGCGATACTATATACGGTTAATCATAATTATAGGGCCGAGAAAAATAAAGAGATTCAATTCTTAATGGATCGTATAGCATATAACATGAATGAGATTATTGAGGGGTGTATTTTATTTACTAATAATATATATCTAGATAGACAATTGAACGAGTTTTTAAATGTAAGCTATCCAGATAGTGCTACATATTATCGAGAGTATATGGAATTCCTGGAGATTAATAACATTGGCTATAATTATAACAATGGCAAATTATTTAAGGTTCAGGTATATGCAGACAATAACACAATATTAAACGGCGGTAAGATTGCTACTATTGATATGATAAGGGATACAGATTGGTATAAGCAGTATAAGGAATATGGCGAGGATATTCAATTGTATACCTACTATGATGTTATGAAGAGAAATGCCACTGGAAGTGGTACGGCCAGAACCATTAGTATTATTAGAAATATGAATAATTTCGGATTAAGTGGCATAGAAAAGGTGCTTAAAATTGATATAGATTATAACCTTATGCTTAAGAATGTTCTAAATGAGAAAATTGATGCGGATATATATGTAAAAAATCAGGATTACATTCTCTTTTCAAATGATGTTTCGACGCACAGTATGCAGCCCTATCCTTTAGCAGACACTATAAAGGTGAATGACAATACCCTGTCAAAGGATTTTGTTACAGGAAGAAAGACCTGGACAGTTGTAGTTCAATACCAGAATGCACCTTTTTGGACAGTAGTTTTAGAGAATAAGGGGATTTTATTATTGGTACTACTGAATATATTTTTACCCTCCTTATTAATCTATTTTGTTGGGAAGTCCATCAGTAGACGCTTGTTCTTGGTAGTCTCCCACATGAACAAGGTAAAAAAGGGACAGTTTGAAGAGATTAAAGACTTTTCTGGTGAGGATGAAATTGGTGAGGTTATCTTAAGTTATAACCTAATGATTCGTAAAATCAGAAATCTTATAGATGTTGTATTTAAGGATAAGACAGAGAAGCAAGCCTTGGAAATATCAAAAAAGCAAGCAGAGTTAAAGGCTATACAAAGCCAAGTGAATCCACATTTTCTATTTAATACCTTAGAGGCTATAAGAATGAGAAGCTTGATTAAGGAGGAGTATGAAACTGCTGACATTATTGGAGAGCTTGCCATATTATTTAGAAAGAGTATGACATGGGGCAATGGCAACATAACCATTGATGAGGAATTGAATTTTGTTGATAAATACATAAATATCCAAAGGTATAGATTCGGTGATAAGCTTAAGTATCATAAAAGTGTTATGGAGGAATGTAGACAATATATGGTCCCCAAGCTGGCCATTGTAACCTTTATTGAGAATGCTTTTGTACATGGAATAGAAACGAGCACCAAGGATGGACTAATTACTTTGACCATAACAAAAGATCAGGATTATCTATTTGTTCAAATCGAAGATAATGGTCAGGGTATTGAAGGAGAAAAGCTGATGGAATTAAAACAGATGCTATCAGATGCTGATAGTATGGCTCTAAACAATTCATCCAGCACAGGTGTATTAAATTCGTTTCTTCGATTTAAGATGTATAGTGAACAAGAGCTCATATTTGATATTGATAGTGAACCTGATATGGGAACTAAGATTACAATCCAGCTGCCATTAAGTAAGGTTGTAAGAGCAGATCAAAATACTAGGGATAAGGGAGATAGGGATAATGATTAAGGTTATGATAGTTGATGATGAACCGTTCATTCGACAGGGCCTTCGTATACTAATACCTTGGGAACAATATGGCTATAAGATTTGTGATGAAGCGGCCAATGGACTTGAGGCACTGGAGCTTATTAAGAAAGATGATTTTGATCTAATAATAACAGATATCAAAATGCCAAAAATGGGCGGTATCGAGTTAATTGAATATGTAAATGAACATATTACTAATAGGATACATTTTATTATTTTAAGTGGCTTCTATGAGTTTGAATATGCCAAGAAGGCTATAAAATATGGGGCACAAGACTATATACTAAAACCTGTTCAGAAGGATGAGCTAATTCGAGTCTTAGTTGATTACAAGAAAAAGTATGAACAGCTTACTAATGAAATTAATAAGAAAAAAATTGCAGATAGAATTGTATTTGATAATCATTTGGGGCATTTACTTACGGGAGAATATTCTGATGAAAGCCTTCAATATATCAAAGGGCTTTTATCTGAATATATAGACCTAAGATATGTTCTCCTTCAATATGATCAATTAGACAAAAGGTATAGTGCCTTATCGCATAAAGAAAAAATGGCCAAGCAAATACTGCTATATGAGGTGCTTTCTGATCTGCTAGGCGATAATTATTATCATGCATATAAAGAGCCTGTACGAAGTGAGAATGAATATGCGATTGGATTTATCTATGCAAAAAAAATATCAGACTCCCTGAAACTTAGTGAAAGAGAGTATATGGAATGGTTAAGCAGCAAAGTTAAAGAACAAGTAAGTTATGGTATTATTCTATACATTGGGCAAAGGGAGAAAGATATTAGGACAATAGCTGACTCCTATAAATCTGCCAAGGTAATGTATAGTCTTTATAGTGTTTCAAGTGAGGCAGACATTCTTTATTATGATGATGTTAAAAATAGCATAAGTACAGATAAATATCCTGTAAATAAGGATGAGCTTGATAGTCTTATTCGAGTTATAGAAGAAAATGATAAAGAAATGATAAAAAAGTATATTGTATCAGTATACAGCCATCTTAAAAACTGGTTAGGAGAACCTGAGATAATTAAAATCAATCTAAATTATTTACTATTTAACCTAATTAATTTGACTAGAGAGATTGATTCTAATATCGAGTATGAAGAGGTACATAGTAGAATTAGTAAATGGGCTAATGACTGGCATAGAGTAATGAGTAAAATCACTAATTTTCAAAGTTTTGCTTTGGAATTTGCAGAATACATAAGTCAACTTAGACGTAATTCCTTCGGAGGAGGAGTGTTAAAGGATATTGAAAGGGAGATTATAGAAAACTATAGTGATAATCTTAGCTTAAAGACCCTTAGTGAGAAATATTATATGAATACTGCTTACTTAGGACAGATTTTTAAGAAGCAATTCAATATGTCATTTAAGGATTACCTAAACAATTTTCGGATTGAACGAGCCAGTGAATTATTAATTCGTACAGATGAAAAGATATATATTATTGCAGATCAGGTTGGTTTTAAGAATACAGATTACTTTATTAGTAAGTTTGTTCAGCTTAAGGGAGTGACTCCCTTGCAGTTTAGAAAGCAATTTATACAAAAGGATGAATGAGTAGTTTTTAAATCTTCTGTAAAAAAGACGATAAAATAGATGTAATTTTACATTCACCTATAATTATTTATGTTTATTCTATACTTTGTACATTGTTTCGTTGTGCATTAATGATAAAATGTATATAGCTAAGTGCGTTTTTATATGCAGATTAGCAAAAAAGTATAGGGAGGATATGATATGAAGAAGTTCAAAACATTGTTTGTTATTATTATGGTAATTGCAATGTTTGGCTCTTTCTTAGTAGGCTGTAAGAAAGAGGAAGACCCGAAGGAAAGTACAGAAGTAACTAAGACAGAAGATGATAAAAAAGATGACGAGAAGCCACAGACTGAGCAGAAAGCTGATGACACTACTTCTGAGACAAAAGAAATTAAGCAATTCACTATGTTTGGTGCAGTTCCTGGAACAGAAGTTCCTGACAACAACAGAGTGATGAATAAGATTGCTGAAAAGATTGGTGCTTGGGCTAAGGTTAGCTGGCTTACAGGTCAGACAGCTGATGAGAGAATTGGTGTTATGATCGCTGGTGGCGACTATCCTGACTTTATTGATGGTTCAACTGGTACACCAGCTCTTGTTGAAGCAGGTGCATTCATAGCTATCGACGAATATTGGGATAACTATCCAAACATTAAGAACTACTTATCCGAGGCTGAATGGAACCAGGTTAGAAAAGAAGATGGACACATCTATTATATTCCTCAATTCGGTATAATTCAGGGTAAAGATATGGCTACAACTCATTGGGACATGGGCTTCTGGATTCAGAAGGATGTTCTTATCTGGGCTAATTATCCTGATATCAGAACATTGGATGATTACTTTAATGTAATCGCTGATTACCTTGCTGCTCATCCTACTACTGAAGATGGTCAGCAGACAGTTGGATTTACTATGAGTACAGAAGACTGGAGATACTTCGGTATTGAGAGTCCTCCACTCTTCTTATTAGGTTATCCTAATGATGGAGCATGTATCATCAATCCAGATACAGTAACTGCAGAAGACTATAATACTCATCCAAGGGCTGTTGAGTATTATAAGAAGATGAACGAAGTATATAATCAGGGCTTAGTTCATCAAGAGACATATACTATGTCCTATGACCAGTATATATCATTACTATCTACTGGTAGAGTTCTAGGTACCCTAGATCAATTCTGGAACTTTAATACTGCAAATGAAGCTTTAGTTACCCAGGGTAAGATTGGTAAGACATATGTTCCAATGCCTGTTACCTTTGGTGATGGTATTAAGGATAAATATCATAGCCCATCTGCATTAGACGTATCTAATGGTTTAGGTATTACTACTAGCTGTAAAGATATTGAAGGCGCTATGCAGTTCCTAAATGATCTTCTTTCTCCTGAGATTATGGTTTTAAGAACTTGGGGTGAAGAGGGTATAGATTACATGGTTGGAGACGACGGAGTATTCTATAGAACACCTGAGCAAAGAGTAAATGCTGACAATCAGGATTGGGTAACCCAGAATCTTGTAAATAGCGTATATAGCTTCTTCCCTCATTTTGAAGGATTATTAGCAGATGGAATCAATGCATGTGATCCTAAGGCACAGCCTGGTGAATTCTATGAGACACTATACGATGTTGACAAGCAGCTTCTTGATGGTTATGGATATAAGACATTCTTAGACTTCCTAAATACAGACCATCTCAATGAGCCTTGGTATCCAATGTGGTCTTATACTAACACCTGGACTAATGATACCGATTATGGTTTAGCAAGAGCTAAGATTACTGAGCTAAAGCATAAGCATTTGCCTCAAATCATGATGGCACCAGCAGATCAGTTTGATGCTCTTTGGGAAGAATATCAAGAGACATATCGTCTTGAGGTTGATATCGATGCATATCTTGATGAATTAACAGCAGAAGCTCGCAGAAGAGCAGGTATGGAATAAAGAGTATTAATATACATTGTAAATAGTGAGTTATAATAGACAATCTAAATTGAATAGATAGTCTACTAATAGGCATAAAATCCTAAGGATGAGGGTGTCTTAATAGGCGATGATGCTTTTAAGGCACCCCATCTTTTATAGTAAGTAGTAATGCAATTATGTAAAATGTGTTCACTGTAATAACTTATAGGCTCATAAAGATTTGTATAAGCGGGTATAGGGAATTTAGTAAATGTGAACGTAAGGAGACTGGAGGCACTTGTATGAAAAAGAGGAAGCCCTATAAGATAATTATAACGGTTTTGATTTTTGCAACAGTTATAGCTAGTTTATTTCTTCCATATCTTCATCTACCAGAGCAGAAGGATGTAAATGAAGGCTATGTAATAGATTTTGATTTAGCAGTTTTAGAGAGTAAATTAATAGAAGATGTTGCTAAAGAAGAAAATATCTCAAAAGCCATCGTATATAGTACTGCAAAAAATATTCTTAATGGTAGAAGTCTTGAAGACACACAGAGACGCTTGAAAGAAGAAGAATATTATATTATAGATATTTTAGCTGAAAAGATTAACGAAACTGTAGCCGAAATGGAGGAAATGGGCAAGCTTGAGAAAAGGGATTTTTCTTTCCTTGGATTAATAGAATTATCTACATCAATAATAATCCATTTAAAGCAAGATATCATAAACTCGATATTATTAATTATAACTTTGATAATGACGGTGATATTGTCTATAGTATCTGGAATAAAAATGGTATTCTCTAAGAGTTTGAAGGAATATCGACTGACTAAGATTTTGTCACTGATTAATATAGTATTGTCATTATTGGGTCTAGTATCCATTAATGCAATAAGTATTGGAGCACTGCAGGTTGAAAACTTCTATAAAAGCAATTGGGGAAGCGGTTTCTTTGCAGTAATTATACTTAACTTAATTATATGGGTATTAGCTGTAATAGGGCATACACATGAAAAGTATGAGGGACTAGTTACCTGGAAGATGATACTTAAGCAAAAGCAACTTATGCTTATGGCAATACCCTTTCTAATTTATGGGTTTATATTTTATTATAGCCCATTAGTGGGTTGGATTATGGCACTTCAGAACTATAAGCCTGCTGCAAAGGATGCTCAGGTCTGGATAGCTTGGAATAAGTTTATTCAATTGTTTTCAGATCCTGATTTTTTAAGGGCTTTTAGAAATACAGTAGCCATGAGCTTAATCAATCTGGTATTAAGTTTTGTATTTGCTATAGGTTTTGCCTTATTACTTAATGAGGTAGTTAACATTAAGGGAAAGAAGTTTGTTCAGACCATATCTTACTTGCCCCACTTCCTCTCTTGGGTTATTGTGGCGGCCATAGTACGTAATGTATTATCTCTGGACGGCGGTATTATTAATCAGTTACTAGTAAACTCTGGTATGATAGATAGTCCGATTAATTTCTTTGCTGAGCCTAAATATTTTTGGTGGATTGTTGGTTTCTCCTTTATCTGGAAGGAAACGGGTTGGAATAGTATAATATATCTGGCTTCTATTACATCTATCAATCCTGAGCTATATGAGGCTGCATCCATAGATGGAGCAGGAAGGCTTAAGAAGATGATACATATCACGCTACCTGGTATAAAGGCGACTATATTCGTCTTGCTTATTATTAATCTAGGTATGATTATGAAC
The DNA here is from genome assembly GCA_012519905.1 of Clostridiales bacterium. GTDB lineage: Bacteria > Bacillota > Clostridia > Lachnospirales > Lachnospiraceae > Mobilitalea. Next base: position 21,628 of record JAAYPG010000164.1, read on the forward strand.
TCAGGTTTTGAAGCTCAATACCAATTAGATAATGATATTATTAAGAGTACATCTGAGGTTATAGATATCTATGTATTGAATAAATCCTTCCATCAGGGCTCTGACTGGTCTATAGGTACGGCTGCGGGTATATTTAAGAGCGTAGTAAGTATCATACTTGTTTCATTGGCGAATAGGTCGGCTAAGTTCTTTGACCAAGAAAGATTATACTAGGAGGGAAGGGATGAGTATGAAGAAAAACAGAAATGCAATTAAAAGAAGTCGTGCAGATATAGTATTTATAATTATTAATACATTATTATTGACCATATTCTGTGTACTTACCCTGTATCCTATCCTGAATACATTGGCTGTTTCCTTTAATGAAGCAGTGGATACATTAACAGGTGGTATATATATGTGGCCAAGAAAGTTCACAACACAGAACTATAAAACAGTGTTTAATATGAGTACATTGATGAGGGGTGCTTATATATCAGTAATGCGAACTTTGATAGCTACTGTATCGCATATGCTTTTAACATCTATGTTAGCTTATGTATTAACAAGAAAGGAATTTCTGCTTAATAAGCAGGTATCCTTATTCTACGTATTGACCATGTATGTAAATGGCGGATTAATTCCTGGCTTTATCTTATTTAGAAACCTTGGATTAACCAATTCTTTCTGGGTATATATTATTCCTGGAGCAATATCAGCCTTCAATATGATTGTAATACGTACTTATATGAACGGCTTGCCTGATAGTTTGGTTGAATCTGCCCAGGTGGATGGAGCGGGTCATCTAAGAATATTTTGGAGAATTATTCTTCCCCTCTGTAAGCCTGTATTAGCTACAGTTGCCTTATTTATAGCTGTTGGTCAATGGAATGCATGGTTTGATGCTATGATTTATAATTCTGGTAGACCGGATTTGACTACTCTACAGTATGAGCTTATGAAATTACTTTCATCTGTTTCGAGGCAGTCTGGTGACCCCAGTACCGCAAAACACGCAGCCAACATGGTTACACCTGAATCTATCCGTGCAGCAGCTTCAATAGTTACTGCATTTCCAATAGTATGCCTTTATCCTTTCCTACAGAGATATTTTGTAACAGGCTTGACTATTGGTGGAGTTAAGGAATAGGAATTAGTAATAGAATATAGTGAATAGTATAAGAGGCTGACGCATAAGCAATTAAGGCTACATTTATGCGACAGCCTCTTTTTATTTATCGCTTCGTGAACCCATAAATTATCCAAAAAAAAGTATGAATTGACTTATTATAGAATTTTACTAAAAATTCTTTTTTAAACTTATGAGATTTGTCAGTAAAGCTTGAATAATAGAATATTAGAATGTATAATATTAATATACTGCTGATATATTTTGTTATAATATACGGAATTTTATGTTAATATATACTATAACATATTCATTCTACTAAGTAACTATACTATTGAGAAGATGGAGGTAAGTGGGTTTGAATAAAATTATTAAAACCTTAGAAACTTATTTAGGAAAAATATTAGGGAGTATTCGTATTAAGCTTACACTATTTTTTTTAGTGCCAGTCTTATTCATAATAACCTTGGGAATTAGCGCCTATAGTAGTTCGTCAAAGGCTATAACAAAAACCTTTACAGATGTGACGGTATCATCAATTGAGAAAACTAGTGAATATTATGAGCTGATATTGAAGAATATTGAGGATAAGGCAGTATCACTTGTTGTTGATGCGCAGATCCGTGATTATTATGCTGGAAGATATTCTGGCAATGCTCTTGATGAGGGTAATGCTTATAAGGCGGCAAGGAGCCATGCATCAATCTTGGCTTCATCAGATCGTTTCATTGAGAATATATTTATTATATCAAATGCAGGTAAACCCCTTACTACATACGGTATGTTTAGCGATAGCTTTGACTCCCATAAGAATTTTGTGGAGACTGAGGAAGCCCAGCTTATTGATGCAAGTAAAAATACAAATCTTTGGAATGGCTACCATGGATTCCTAGATGAGCATTTGGATATAGCTAAGGATAAGTATGCAATTACTCTATCCAAAGAGTTATTGAATGTTACAGCTAGACCAATAGGTTATCTATTCATGGATGTATCTATGAATGTTATTACAGAGGCCTTGACTACTTTAGAGTTGCCAGAGGATAGTTATGTTGCATTAATATCATATGACGGAAGAGAGATTACACCAATGGGAGATACTGAAGAACCCATCTTTACAAGCCTTGATGAATATAAAAATATAGATAGTGAACTGGATAGGGATCATCTTACAGTAAGATATAACGGTAAGAAACATGAATTTATCTATGCTAAAGTGGGAGACACCGGGGCTATTGTAGCAGCTATGATTCCCTCATCATATCTCTTAGAACAATCAAGTGCTATAAAGAATCTCACATTTATCATTAGTTTAATTGCTATTCTTGTGGCAGTGGCTATAGGAGTCTTTGTTGCCTATGATTATGGAAAAGCTATTACAAAGATGATACGTACTTTATCAAAGGCATCTGATGGTGATTTAACCGTCTCAGTAGATTTAAAGAGAAAAGATGAGTTTGGTATATTGTCTAATAGTGTTAATGATATGATTGAGAATATGAAGCAGCTTATAAACAAAGCAGCTAAGGTGGGTCAGACAGTTGTAGAATCTACCAAGAATGTTGCTGAGAACTCTGATCTTTTGATGACCTCCTCAAAGAATATCTCAATTGCTATTTCTGAGATACAGCAGGGTAATGTTCAACAGGCTGAAGATTCAGAACAATGCCTAAGATTAACTGATGGATTAGCTAATCAGATTAACTTAGTACACGAGAATTCCTTGGCCATCGAGAAGATTGCTGAGACAACTAAGAATGTTGTAAAGGATGGTATCAGCGAGATTGACCAGCTTACATATGTAACCAATGAAAATGTTCGTGTTACAGATAATACAATTAGAGACATAGAGGATCTTGAGAGAGAGTCCAGAGTAATAACTGGTATTATAGCTGTTATAAATGACATTGCAGAACAAACCAACCTTCTATCTCTGAATGCTTCAATAGAGGCGGCCAGAGCCGGTGAAGCGGGTAGAGGTTTCTCTGTAGTTGCTGATGAGATAAGAAATCTATCTAGCAAATCAGTTAATGCTGCAAAAGAAATTGAGCAAATAATTAATAACATTATTAACAAGACTCAAACCACTGTTAAGACAGTTAAGCATGCTGAGACTATCTCAAAATCTACTGAAGAACGTCTCAACAATGTAGTTCAGCTATTTAATAACATAAATATTCATGTAGACGATTTAGCGACTAGACTGGATATGATAGCTGATAATATTGAAGAGATTAACCGCTCAAAGACAAATACTCTATTATCTATAGAGAATATCTCTGCTGTTGCAGAGGAGACTTCAGCTGCATCTGAAGAGGTAGATGCTACAGCTCAACAGCAGCTTGATGTTGTAACAATGCTTAATGAAGCAGTCAAGTCATTGGATCAGGATGCTGCTGATCTTGAGAAGACTATAGAAATCTTTAAAATAGATTAAGAAGTTAATCCTAAATCTATAAATGGTCAAATCCAGTATCTGGTAAACTATTACTAGAGACTGGATTTGTCAATCAATATGGTATTTCACTTGCATAAAACATATACAAGAGAATGGAGGACATAATGATTAGAATAGTCAAGACTGAAAATGGAACTGTTAAAGGTATTGAAGCTGCTGATCCAAGAATTACAGCATTTAAGGGGATACCCTTTGCAGCACCTCCTGTAAAGGAGAATAGATGGCGGGCACCACAGCCTTGTCCTGATTGGGAGGGAACTTTAGAAGCTTATCGCTTTAAGCCAATTGGTATGCAGGATACTCCTGGTTTGGGAACGGATATATATTGCAGAGAATGGCATGTGGATCCTGATATTGAGATGAGTGAGGATTGCCTCTATCTAAATGTATGGACCAGTGCCAAGAGTGCAGATGAAAAGCAGCCAGTTATGGTTTGGTATTTTGGTGGTGGTCTGCAATGGGGATATCCGTCTGAAATGGAATTTGATGGTGAACGGATAGCTAGAAGAGGAGTTGTGGTTGTTACCGTAAACTATAGGCTCAATGCCTTTGGATTTTTGGCACATCCTGAACTTAGTGCAAGTCAACCTGATGCACCTACTAATTTTGGACATTTAGACCAGAAAGCAGGTCTGGATTGGGTTATTCGTAACATTCATGCCTTCGGAGGAGATCCAAATAATATTACCATAGCTGGACAGTCAGCTGGCGGTGGAAGTGTTCTATCATTACTTACAAGTCCAACCTGCTTTGGTAAGTTCCAAAAGGCTATTGTCCAGAGCGCTATGATAAATAGCCCATATAAGGATGTTAGTATAAGACATCATATTCCATTATCTGAGGCTGAGAGGAATGGTAGTAACTTCTTTGAATATCTTGGGGTTAAGACTCTGGAGGAAGCTAGGGCTCTTGATGCTATTTATATACGAGACATGTACAGTAAATATATGCAGGATAGAAGCCGTATGATGATGACTGTAAGAGATGATAAATTCTCTGTAGGTAATCCACTTGATCTATATATGAAGAACCAGCATGCCCAGGTACCTATAATGTCTGGAAATACGCCTGTTGAATTCCTTAACGCGATTGTTGCGGAATCAGATGAGGAGTTTGTTGAAAAGGCTAAGGACTTGTTTGGTGAACATAGTGAGGAATTCTTGGAATTTGAAGAGGCCTGGAAAAAGGATGGCAATAGATACGGTGCCTTTAGCGGAATTGAATGCACAGTAAAAAGCTTATTCTTACAGAACCAGAGAAATAACAAGGATCAAAAATGCTACTATTATAATTTTAATCCAGAGATACCGGGATGGGATAACCCAGGAAGCTTCCACTCTGTTGAGCTTTGGTTTACATTTGAAACCTTGGCCAAGTGCTGGAGACCATTTACCGGCAAGCATTATGACCTAGCTCGTCAAATGTGTAATTACTGGTGCAATTTTGTTAAAAATGGTGACCCCAATGGTAAGGATGCTGATGGAACAGATATGCCTTATTGGAGTCCATACACCAAAGAAACACCTTATGGTATGAATTTCTTGACTGATGGCCCTGTTCTGGATAAGACAGAAGATAGTGAATTCAAGAAGTTCATGATAGAAAGAATAACTGAGGAATTATTACAATAATTAATATAACTTTATAGGTCAATATAATAGGTATGCCAGAACTTCTCGTCAGAGTATCTGGCATACCTTATTTCATCAAGATTGGCATATAAATACATTATATATTATATCACTTTGTATGATAGGAATTTGGCGCTCAAGATCGCCCTAATGTTCTTGAATTATTTATATCCTCCGTCCTTTGCCACCTTAGCTAGGTATTCGGCGGTCTCCATAGCCTTGCTCTCACCAGCAGTCTGAGCTATTGCCCAACAATCACCGCTTAGTGGCATAAAATACATGAAATAATCTAGGCAGTTAATATATGTATACCAGGTGGTTACAGAGCCCATGGAGAAGCCACCAAATGCTCTATGCTCTCTGGAAGCCTTCAGATCTTCTAATTCTGCAGATTCAGCATAGGTATTATATGTGGTTTCTATTAAGGGAATAATATTATTGATTAATTCCTCGTGAAAATATGCAGTATCATTCTTACCACCATAGAAAGTAGGAGTAACTACTATAAGTGGTTCTATATCACCATTGGCTATCATATTATCCAAAACTCTCTTCATTTCCTTGCTCTGACCCGGTCCGCCAAATATGAGATTCTCATCCTCGCCACCGCCATGCATTAGATAGAAAACATTATATTTTTTGCTAGTATCTGAAGAATTATATCCATATGGAAGATATACATTTAGCTTCTTTAAATCCATTTCCTTATTGAAGTTTTCCACCGAATATTCTAAGCGTTCAATTGTGCCGGCCTTGCTATTTTCTGCTTTATATTCAATTGGAATTGCTACAAATTTCTTCTCATTAGATGCCTCCTCGGTTAAGGTCAATCTATTTGTCGCTCCCTTTATAGCAATTATTTGATCATCAATCTGCTTCTGAGTGATATTATCTTCTTTAAGTAGTTCCTCAGCCTTGTCTATGGTAGCTGTTAGGATATCAAAATTCGTATAAAGGACTGAATCGAGATCTCTTGATTTCTCTATTAGGCTAAGAAGATCATATGGATTCAAACCTGTGACTGCATCCTCTGATCTGCCTGTTAATAATACTTGGCCGAATTTTGAAGTATCATTCCATGCGCTTCCTGTATTATCAAAAACATTTATAGTACCAAGGCGATTCGTTCCCTTAGCATCATTAATCTGTAATTCAATACCTAGAACATCACCATTGGCTGGCTTCGATTTAAGAGCAACTCTTGCCTCAACTATGTATCCACCACTGACCTCGCGAGCGCTTGTATAAAACCGCTCGGGATCACCATTATCTATAGATCTTGAGTTCATATAATTAACCCTAAAATGCAAATCATCTACTCCATACTCCTGAGTCTTGTCATTATTCTCATCAAGGAATATTTCTACCGAATCCTGCATATATGGGGTATCTGATTGTAGGGAGAGTTCATTATCCTTAACTTGTGCTAGAAAATAAAAGGCATTATCATCCCATAAAACTATAAATAATATTGTTTAACAACCTAGATAGCATCATAGGTGGATAATAATGTAATTCTATTCCATCTGGTTAGGAAAGTCAAATTTCTAAGTAATAAAAGAGGGAGTGTGTCACTCCCTTGATTTGATAACCTTTATCCATTTTCCACTTCTTAGTCGGAAAATACACCATATAGCCTTAACTATCTGATCTATTTTTAGGCAAAAATAAATCCAGTATGCAGACCAATGCCAGACTAAGCCAGCCATAAATCCTAAGGGGATAGATAAAATCCATAAAAACAAAATATCTGCCACCATTAAGAACTTTGTATCACCGCCACCTCGTAAAACCCCTTTAGTTAGAATGCTATTCATGGACTGAAAGAATACAATAAGTGCAATGGAACGCATTAGCTGTATTGCGATTTCCTTGGTTTCATCGGATATATTATAATAATTAACAACACTATTACTGACAGCTAAGATAAGGACTCCGGCGATAGCTCCGATTATGGCCCCCAATGCTAAGAAAGTATATGCCTGCTCCTGCGCCTTTTTCTTTTTGCCTTCTCCTAAGGTGTGGCCAGTAATTATACTACCTGAGTGACAGATGCCCTGTATAAATACAGTGCTTAATTGCTGAGTAACAACTGTTATGGAATTAGCAGAAACAAAATCTTTTCCTATCCGACCCATAACCATAGCTACAGCTGAGTTACCTAAGGCCAAAAGCATATCTGATATAAATACCGGTATGCTGACAGATATATAGTCGCGTATTATTGACCTACAATTCATAAATAGATCTTTCATTTTATAAGATATTTTCTTATCAATAAAGAAAAAATAAATACATATAAATAAAAACTCAAAAGTCCTGCCTAACAGAGTGCCTAGGGCAGCACCCTCTGTACCCATCCTTGGAGCACCAAGTTTACCGAATATGAACACATAGTTAAAGAAAATGTTCAAAAAGAATGCACCAATTGACGCAAGTAGGGGGATTTTCACCTGACCTACACTTCGTAATACTATTGTACAGGTAAGAGATAAACCGAGCAATATATAGCATGGTATCATCCATTTATAGTATAGAACTCCTTGTTGGATAACCTCAAGGTCATTCGTATATATACGCATAAGTGAATTGGGTGATATTATAGTTGCTGCTGTAAATAGTGCAGACAATAAGATACAGAATCTTAGCATTATAGTTATAGTCTTTTTTAGTGAAAGATTATCCTTCATACCCCAAAAACGAGATGTAAGGACGCTAGCGCCCATAGATATTCCCATACAGCATATATGAAAAATACTTATAAATTGATTGGCTAAGGCAGTTCCAGATAAAGCATTTTCTCCTAAAGAGCCTACCATTATAGTGTCTGCCATATTAACACCTATTACTATTAAGCTCTGTAAGGATATTGGTATGGCAATTGCTGCAGTTTTTTTGTAAAAATTTTTGTCTCTTATTAGTAGCTTCACGATTAGATCCTCTCTGTCTTAAAATAGTGTATTTTGTAATTACCTCATAATCACTAAATAAGTATATCATAAATTCCAGTATTATGTAGATGTTAAATCAAAAAAAGATTATTCTAGTCTTTATAAAGCTTTGCTTGATATTTGTATGTTTTGTTTGTACAATGATAAGTGAAATTTATCTTATATTTAGGGGAAGCATATGAGAATAGGGTTATTAAGACATTTTAAAGTGAACTGCCCTCATAAAAGAATGATGACATCCAGGGAGTTCAGAGAATGGTCAGAAAAGTATGAGGTGTCAAAGGTTATTAAGAAAAAGGTGGACATGTATGGAATAGAGTGGGATATCTGCTATGTAAGCGACTTGCCAAGAGCTATTACCACAGCAAAGACTGTATACCGGGGAAACCTTATGATAGACAAGCTACTTAGAGAGGTTGAAAATGCCCCTTTTATACATACAGATCGAATAAAGCTACCATTCTCCATATGGCATATATGTGGAAGATTGGCTTGGTTTTTTAGAGCGAAAAGTCAACCAGAGACTATTATAGGTACCAGAAGAAGAATTAGTAAGTTTTTAGACCGAATAGACTGGTCAAAGGATAATGTATTAATCGTTTTTCATGGCTTTATGCTATATAATTTTCAAAAAGAGCTTCGTAAGCGTGGCTTTAAAGGAGATAAGCTTAAACTAGTAAAAAACGGCGTCTTGTATGAGTATGTCAGGGAAAAAGTAAAGGATGAGTTTAAAGATGAAAATCTCTCTGATTTGTGTGGGTAAACTAAAGGAAAGATTTCTAACCATGGGGGTAGATGAGTTTAAAAAGCGATTAGGAAGATATTGCAATCTGGATATAATTGAGCTTCCTGATGAGAAAACCCCTGATAATGCAAGCTCCTCTATGGAGGAAGCTATAAAAAATAAAGAGGGAGAAAGAATCCTCAAAGTATTAAAGGATGACTCATATTGTATAGCCTTAGTTATTATGGGGAAGATGCTTTCTTCTGAAGAGTTGGCAGAGCATATGGAAAAGCTCTTTGTTTCAGGTAAAAGTCATATTAGCTTCGTAATAGGTGGTTCCTTAGGCCTCTCTGACAATGTTCTAAGACGGGCTGATTATCACCTTAGCTTTTCAAAAATGACATTTCCCCATCAGCTGATGCGACTGTTATTGGTAGAGCAGATATATCGGGCATACAGAATTATAAACAAGGAGCCATATCATAAATAAGTAGCGCAAAAGAGGAGGTAAAACCTCCGTAGTATGTAACTATTAACTATAATTTATTGAGGAGGTAAAACCTCCGTTGTATGTAACTATTAACTATAATTTATTGAGGAGGTAAAACCTCCGTAGTATGTAGCTATTAATTATAATTTATTGAGGAGGTTTTGGGTTATGAACAAGTTGGAGTTTGCAATTAATATGGAGATGGAAGGAAGACAGTATTACTTGGAGCAGGCCGAAAAGAATCAGGATAATCCGCTTAATAAGATTTTTATTATTTTGGCTGATTCTGAGAAAGAGCATGAAGAGCTGCTTCGCAGGAGACTGAATAATGAGGAGTATACACTAAAGGAAGACAATAGTATTAAGGATGTCGAATCTGTATTTCAGGGACTAAAAGATTATGAAGCCAGCGATATAAGAAAGACAACACAGTTGGATGTCTATCGCCTAGCTGTTGATATTGAGGAGAAAAGTATTGAGCTTTATCAGAGTATGCTTAAGGAAGCGGAAAGTGATAAGGACAAGCAGTTGTTTGAGTTCTTATTGAAGGAAGAGAATAAACATCTAACTTTATTTGATGAGCTTGTTAAGATGCTTACTCGTCCTGAGGAATGGGTAGAATCAGCGGAGTTTGGTTTAAGAGAGGATTACTAGATAGGTTAATACATATAGGGGATAAGGATACCATAGATTATATGGACCTTATCCCTTTTTGTGTACCGGGTACAAAACCGATAAGCGCAAAACCGATCTTAGGCAGGAGAAAATCCAAAGTAGCTCAGTATTCCGATATATATACCATAGGCAAAGCCGTACTGGTTATCACGAAGCAAGGCAGCGTCAGTGGAATTTGTAAGATAGCCCAATTCCACTAGAATGGAAGGCATGAGGGTGCGTCTAAGGACATAGAATGTTTGATTCTCTCTTATACCGTTATTACGGGTACCAACTGTCTTAACTATTCCATCCATTACATGTTGAGCTAGCCAATTGGCTTGAGTACCATACTGAAACAAATAAATCTCTGTTCCATTTATTGCAGGATTAGGGTTAGAATTACAATGAATACTTATAAAATAATCAGCTGGCCATTCATTTGCCATACGGACTCTCTCTGCAACGCTGGTTGCATTGTTAGTTCCCAGTACTGTAGTAGGTGTAGGTCTTGATAAACGTGCTTCAAATCTGGAATCATTATTTAATAGATTCCCTAGATAAAGCCCCACCTGAAAATTAATATCCGACTCAAATAGACCGAGGCCTGTTGCACCAGCATTGTGATATCCGACTGGGTTATGACCTTGATCTATAAATATTTTAATAGCCATAAGGCACTTCCTTTCTTTATTTGGTACCAGGTACAATACCAATCACTCATTATATATTATTCTCTTAATAATAAGTTGTGACTTTTGTGACATATAAAGATAAATCATCTAGAAAAAAAATTAACAATGTGATATGCTCAAAATAGAGCAATTATAGTCAAAACTTATAAATTAAAGTATAATCCGAGGTAAAATATGTCTCCATTTATAAAAATTTATAAAAAGAATAAGATAATCATCTTAGCCGCTTTAATAAGCATATCTGTAGGGTTTTTGATTATTTTTATTGGAATGACCTTATATAGGAATAGGCTTACTGATTTGGGGGCTGAGGATAACCTAAAATATCGTACATTTAAATATCATTATGCTTTAATCTCTGAGGAAACCGATGCACCTTTCTGGGAGGCTATATATGATGGGGCCCTTGATAAGGGCAAGGAGATGGATATATATGTAGAAAGAATAGGGGCCAGTCTACCCAGTGCTTATTCCCTTGAGGATTTGATGAAGATAGCAATTGCCTCTAAAGTTGATGGAATTATTATTGAACCCAATGGAACCGAAGAGATAACCAAGCTTATTAATTACGCAGATGAAGAGGGAATACCGGTTATTACAGTTTTGAATGATGAGCCTAACAGCAAGCGTAAGAGCTTTGTCGGTGTTAATAGCTATAATCAAGGACAGATATATGGAAGACAAGTTCTGGAGGTAGTTAAAGAGGGTAAAAAGAATGTTACAGTTCTTCTAAATTCTGATAGCAACAATCCTGGTATGAATGTTATTGACTCTGGCATAAGAGAAATGGTGGCAGGCAATGGTGTTCAGGTGAATTCAGTATATGTTAATACACAGACTACATTCAGTTCTGAGGAGGATATCCGAAATATTATTAAGGATAATCAAAATCCCACAGAGGTTTTAGTATGCCTGACGGCTATTGATACTCGCTGCGCCTACCAAGCGGTGGTAGATTATAATAAGGTGGGAGTAATAGATATTATTGGTTATTATGATTCGGATTTGATATTAAGCGCTATTCAAAAGGATATTATTCATTCCACCATGACTATAGATGCTAAGCAAATGGGTTCCTACTGTGTAGAGGCCTTGAATGAATATATGCAGACTAAGCAGGTAAGTGATTATTTTTCTGTTGATATTTATGCTATAAACAATTCTAATATTGAAGACTATATTAAAGAACAATCGGAAAATGAGAATGACTAAGATTAAACTATAAAAGCAAAAGGTCCCCACTTCTTTCAAGTGGTGGGAGCATATCACTGTAGGATTGGTGGTCAGTATGAAGAAGAAAATTATTCATGGATCAATCAGAATTCGTTTGGTATTGGTATTTGCCTTAACTACTGGTGTTGTATTCTTTACCAATATGTTCATGTATTATAACATAAATAAATCTATCGGAAGCATTGATGAGGTCTATGTCAGCAATATAGGACTTAATGAACTGATGGACTCGCTTAATAATCTCCATGAATATGTCTATGAATATCTGAATACAAAAAGTAGCGAATCCCTTGAAAATTATTATATGAGCGAGCAATCCTATAAAAATCTCGTATATGATCTTCAGGATGATATATCTGATAACAGCTTAATTCTCATGCAGAAAAATATTAGGAATATGTCGGAGAAATATCTTGAGCTTGTGGATGTGACTGTGGATGCAAAAAGAGGCAATAATATTGAGCGTTATAAGGCTAATTACGAGGAAGCCTCGGAAATGTACGAATATATCAGTACATATATTAATTGGTTGAATAATGAGCAGTTTAAAAATAATTCATACAATTATGAGCTTTTAAGAACTTCCTTAAATTATCTAGAGATAATTAGTAGCTCAGTGCTTTTATTTATAATGGTATTTAATATTATTCTAATAATAATTGTTACTCGAAGTATAACCGGTCCTTTGATGAAGCTAACAAAGGTGGCTAATGAAATATCTGCTGGTAACTTTGAGGTAGACCTGGTACAGGTTAATTCCTCTGATGAGGTAGGAATAGTTACAAAAGCATTTAATACCATGACAGTTAGCATTCAACAGTATATAGCCAGGATAAAGGAAAGCATGGAATTAGAAAGTAAAATGAAAGAAAGAGAGCTGATGATGACGAATCATTTAAAGGATGCACAGCTTAAGTATCTTCAAGCTCAGATAAATCCTCACTTTCTATTTAATACACTAAATGCAGGTGCCCAGCTTGCCATGATGGAGGGGGCGGACAAGACCTGTTTATTTATAGAAAATATGGCTGATTTTTTTAGGTTTAATATGAAAAGCTTTGATCAAGATTCAACCTTAAGAGATGAGATTAAGCTGGTGGATACATATATTTATATATTAAATGTGCGTTTTTCAGGTAAGATAAAGTTTATTAAGTTTATAGATGAAAGTGTGCTGGATATAAAGGTTCCAAGTATGATTTTGCAGCCTGTAGTAGAAAATGCAGTCAACTATGGTATCAGAGATATAGATTATGAAGGTAAAATCTGCTTAAAAGTTGACCAAGTCCCCCATGCTATTCGTATTAGCATATATGATAACGGGGCGGGAATGAATCAGGCTACTATAGATAGAATACTTAGCCAGGGAATAAAAACCGGTCATACTGAGAGAGAAGTAAGCCTAACCAGGGATTCTAATGGAATTGGATTGGGCAATGTTATAAACCGCCTTAAGCTGTATTATGAAATTGATGATATCTTTCATATACATAGTGACGGACCTAATAAGGGAACCACTGTTACCATGCTAATTCCGAAGGAGGAGCCTATAGATGTATAAAATAATGTTGGCAGATGATGAAGGTATTGTTATAGATTCGCTAAAGTTTATTATTGAAAAGAATTTTGGTCAGACATGCTCTGTAGAATACGCATACACAGGTAGAGGTGTTATTGAGCTGGCAGAGAAGTTCAAACCAGATATTGCGATTATGGATATACATATGCCTGGAATAAATGGGATAGAGGCAATGAAGGAGATAAGAAAAACAAATAAATCTATTATATTTATAATCATGACGGCATTTGATAAATTCAACTATGCTAAGGAGGCAATAAATCTAGGAGTTATGGAGTATCTGACCAAGCCTGTTAATCAGTCTGTCGTAACTCAGGTCTTGCAAAGGGCAATGGACATAATAGAAGCGGATAGAAAGAAGAGAAGTAATGATCTTATTATTCGTGAAAAACTAGAAATCGTAATACCTATAATTGAAAGTGATTTTATATATGCTGCCTTATCAGGAGCTGACTTTGAACGGGAGAAGGATAATTTCTGTAGTCTTCTTGGAATTGATGAGGATTTTGGTATGATGCTGGTACTGGAGTTTGGAGATTCTTTGGTAGAAGGAAAGCTGACTAATCCTGTCGGGATAAGTGTTAAGGCTCAGTCGTTTTATCCTACTATAAAGGAAAGCCTAAAGGAGACATTTGACTGTCTGGTTAGTCCGATTATGGTGAATAAGATAGTGGCATTTATAACTTCAAGTAAGGCACAGCTAGAATATGATGATAGAATTGGCCTTATAGAAAAAGCCAGAAAGCTAGTAAGGGATCTGACAAAGCAGCTTGATATGCAATTTAAGATTGGAATGGGTTCAGTGAAATCCATATATAAGCTTGAAGATTCCTATAAGGAGGCCTTGAATGCTATAAGAAATAGCAAGGGCAGGGTAGCTCATGTGAAAGATCTGGCCATTGGATGTGAATATGCCGGAGACTATCCAATAGAAATCGAAAGGGCATTGTTCGAAAATATCGAAAAGGGTGATATAGAGGGCACTAGAACTCAGGCTAATCTGTTCTATAATTGGATGATCAATAGCTATCCAAATCATGTCATGGATATTAAGTTGAAGGTATTGGAATTTATATTATTTGCTGAGCAAAAGGCCTTTCTTAGCGGAGGTATGACATATTATTTCCTATATCGTGAGGATTACCTGCCAACCATAATAAACATAGAAAATGTTGAGCAGCTGAGAAAATGGTTTATAGATAAGATTACTCAGGCCTGTAGGAATATAACCACTAAACGAGAGGAACAAACCAGCGGACTGATAAGTAAGGCCAAGGTTTACATAGAAGAAAATTATCATAAGGATATATCCTTA
>JAAYPG010000165.1 GCA_012519905.1 Clostridiales bacterium
AGTAGATATAGATACTAACCAAATAATAAAGAGGGATTTGTATAGAGGAACGGTAAGCCCCGGTGAGGATTTTGAAAAAGCTATTGATAGCCTTATTACAGTTGATGGCGTTACATATAACAAGACCAAGGATTTTTATTATTTATATTCTGATCCCGCTAATAACCTAAAGAAAGTAAGGGATGAAACCGACACGGTAAGTGGACCGATTAAATTTCAGATTCCAAACAATATAAAAATTCCAAGTACAGTCAGTGTCGGTGTTTATTATAAAAAAACTGTACCCGGTACCATTCCTGTTACAGTCAAAGCGATAAACAAAGACACCGGTGCTGAGATTACAACTCTAGCCACAGATGCAATAGCTGCCGGAGATACATATAATTATACAATCAGTGAGGAGCCTCTTTTATCTGGTGGTAAAACCTACTCATATACAGGTGAATGGAAGTGGCAGTACAAGAAGAATACTTCCTCAGCCCCTATTATGACTAACAGTGGAAGTGGAACTGAGGTAAGCTTTAAAGTCCCTTCGGCTGATGAGATAAAGGATGGAATCACTGTAAATGTATACTACAAGGTTAGTGAAACACAGACAGATGAGATAAGCCTTAGAGTTTTAATGGTATCAAAAACCGGGGCCTTAATTGAAGAAATCTCTAGTGAAAATGTAACAAGAGGACAAGCTATAAGTAAGCCAGTACAAAGCAGTAGGTCTGTTAATGGCACTCCTTATCAGTACATGGATAAATGGGATTATACCTACACCTCATCATCAGGGGACACTACTAAGACTGGTTCGGGGGCTACAGCATCATTTACAGTTCCATCTACTACGAAGCTTGGAACGATTATTACATTAAAGTTATATTATGATGCAAGCCAGGAGATAGAGGTGCCAGATCCTGCTCCTCCCATCGGTTTACCAATCGACACTCCTTCCCCTTATGCAGTTATTAACGGAGATAAGTATGGGGCTAACTATTTCATTTCCAAGGAGGGTATATCTACTACGGAAAGCCAGCATGTCTATGTAAAGACCAAGGATTACCTGTTAGGTTATAGACTAGTAAATAAAACTGGGAAGGTTACTTTTACAGTTCCAGTGACTATGACCTATACCTTGCAGTATTTTACAGCTACACCCGAAGAGTTTGGTGGGCCGGAGCCTGTAACTGATACGGTGACAGACACTCAGCATATATCCGTTGAACGGGCATATTCCTATTGGGAGATAGAAAGCCTAGAATACTATATTACAAGCTCTGCAAATGTTTATAATTATTCCCTGCCTGATGGAAAGGTAAATCTTAGTGCAGATAACAGCTATCTTGATGTTCCGGATCTAATCACCTGGCACAGTGGCCGTAAAGAAGACCATTACCTGCTTCCGAGAGAACATTTTGAAGGGATTCACCTGGTTAGTGATATTACATTTACATCAGATAATGATGATAGGCCAACGCCCGAGTATCAAGACTTAACAGGCTATGCTCTTAATATGACAGGACAACTTAAGGTAAAGAATGATTATCTAGTATTTAACGGTAGTACAGTATTATCTGATACCATTTCTGAAAAAATCACACCATATCCATTTGCATCACCTCTAGTACAATCCAATAAAATAATCCATGATAAAGTGTTGTATACAGAAGGGCAGGTAATAGATGCCCTTAAGCGCAATGGTATTTATCCCTCAAATGGAAATGTCACATATGCTAAACATCCAATGTCGGTAAATGCTTATCAGAATAATAAGCTTTTCAGTATGCCAGTAAATGATGTAACAATTCATACTCCTGTTATATGTGATCCGAAGATATATTCGGACAATGATAAATATGTTCAGCTTATAAATCCAACAAAAGAGGCCTATCATATGGTTCTTGATCCGGATACAGGCCTTAATGATTTTACCGTAAGGATATCTAATAAATTGCCTCATAGTGCTAGACTTGGTTATTATGAAAGGGATTTTTCAAGGTCATTTATAGATCCTGAGAATGTATCCTATATAGCTAAGAAGGAAGGGGTAGTGAGAAACGAGATGAAGCTGCCCTTTGACGTATACATTGATACTCTAAATGATAAAAACCCTGAAAATGATGAATTTATAAGGGCAGGCACATGGATTATCCTTGGTAGGGAGACACATCGATTTTATGTACCTATGTGGGTACAGGAGGGGACCTATACAGCGCATTTTAGAACTATAGCGGTCAATGGTGAGGATAGGCTAGCTAATAATGAGACCGCGAGAAATACAAATCGCAACAACTATGTTGCTACTGATACCAGGACATTTCAAATATCAGGGAGGATGTATGGCCTTACCATTTACGATATTTCCGATGAAGGAAGATGGAAGGATGTATTTAGGATTAAGGACACCATGATGTTCAAGTATTTCGAGGGTGCTGAGGACGGAACCAAGCGAAGTAAATACCAGGATGATTATGCTTATTACTATACAGTGGGTATTAATAACCAGTACGGCTATCAGACTGGAAGAACCCCTAGATTTACCCTTCCTCTTCTAAATGGTAGCCACCCTAAGTACAAGAACGTTGGTGTTGTAAAGACCGGCTATGCCATTAGATTTATGCTTGATACTGTCGGAGAGATGTATGGAAGCGGATGCAAGGTAAGAATAAATCCAACCTTCTACCATGTGGATGAGAAAGGAAAGAACCGGCAGCAGGTAGATATCTATTATGATGAAGAGATTAATAATAAGCAGTATAATCTTGTTAAGATAGGTCAGGGGATAGATCTGGCTAACATTCAACAGGGGCTTGTGGGAAATCCTTATAGTCGAATACCTGAGGCTGAATTAAGACATACTGCTAGGGTAATGGATACTACTTATCTCAAGCTTAAGAATTGGTATGGTCCGATGTACTCATATAGCGATTTCTCTGTGACTAGTCATTTTCGTACTTTTATAGGATTAGATTATGCTTCTCATATCGTGGGACTTCTATCTTTCACAAAGGTAAGGAATCAGATAAATGAAACTGAGCTAAATCTATCAAAATATATGCAGCGTTGGTATGGTACCTATAAGCTACCAACCAATATCCATGTGGTGCCATCAGGATATGATGTCAATGGCCATCTTAGAAAGTATGGAATTGATTATCATGAGGATTTTTGGCTAAAGGACGGCTATATCATAGTAAACTTCAATATAGAAACCATAGACAAGAATGGGAACAGAAATCTTTCCTATACCAATGGATATAATTATCTGAATAAGGGACACTGTTCCATGTGGGTCATGGAAGGAGGAGCAGTAGAAAAGAAGGATAATACGGAGGCGGCATTTAGTCTTAGAGCAGGGGATGTAGTGTTTTACTATACTAGCAAGAAGCATTCAGATGATTATGATGGAAGAATATATTAACATTTATAATTAATCTAGAGCATTTGACCCTGTAGAAGTCTCTAATGTATTTATGTCATTTATAATTAATAATAATATTATATATAAGGAAAAAATGGGAATGGCAGTATTGACAAGAGCATGCAAATAATATAACTTTGATACATGAAACTTAAGAGTTATGCTTATTTAGTAGAAAGGGATATTATTATGAAGCTTGTTTATAAAGGGAAAACCAAGGATGTCTATGCAATGGTAGATGGTAATTATCTGCTAAAGTTTAAGGATGATGTAACTGGAACTGACGGTGTATTTGATCCCGGTGCCAACACCGTAGGATTAACCATAGATGGAGCAGGAAGAGCAGGGTTAAAGCTAACCAAGCTGTTCTTTGAAAGAATTAAGGAAGAAGGAATTCCAACTCATTATATCGATTGCGATATTGATGCTGCAACCATGACCGTGAAGCCTGCAACTATGTTTGGTAAAGGCGTCGAGGTTATCTGTAGATATAGGGCTGTTGGAAGCTTCATGCGTCGTTACGGTATGTATGCTAAGGAAGGTCAGCCATTGGATGCATTTGTAGAGGTTACCTTAAAGGATGATGAACGTCAGGATCCACCTATAAATGAGGATGCACTTCATATGCTTGGGATATTAACTAGAGACGAATATGCTGTACTTAAGGAACTTACAGTTAAGATATCAGATATAGTGAAGGATGAGCTCGCTAAGAAAGGTATCGAATTATATGATATTAAGCTGGAGTTCGGGCGTGTCGGTGATGATAAACACATTGCGCTTATAGATGAAATCTCCGGGGGCAATATGAGAGCATATAAGGATGGTAAATACATCGAGCCCCTTATGCTGGAGAAGTAAATGGTTGAATAGTTGTAGGTATCTTATCGGTACCCGGTACGGATTCGCCTTGTACCGGGTACAGGTATAGTCATTCTTTACAATGGTTTCTGAAAATATTAGAGTATTACACAATATACATAATATGTAAAGAGTGATATTATATTAGATATACTTATTCTTTGTGTTATACTTCTTTATTTTGCTATGGCTTAAGCCATATCTAGATTTAATTTAATTTCTTAATAATCCCACATTTATAATTCCCGTATTTCGTTTTGTGATCAATAATCAATAGAGAGAGGAGGAAACTTTATTTCAAGAGTAAAAAGAATATGGTACCCTGGTGCTATATATCATATTGTGACAAGGGGAAATAACAAGCAAAACATTTTCTTGGCGAAGGAAGATTACTGGCAGTTTATGAATTATCTGAGGAGAGTTCATGAAAAGTATCCATTTGATTTATATAGCTATTGCTTAATGTCCAATCATGTACACCTTCAAATAGCCACTAAAGATACTGAGATCTGGACTATTATGAGGGGAATCAATTGGAGCTATTCAAAATATTTTAATGCGAAGTATGATAAGGTAGGTCATCTATTTCAGAATAGGTATCACTCAGAAATAATTAAAGACGATGCTTATCTGCTGCAAACGAGTAAGTATATACATCTAAATCCCGTAAAAGCTGGCATAGTTGACCAGCCTGCTAAGTATCCATGGAGCAGTTATGGGGTATATATGGGAATTACTAAAAACACCTTGATACATGAGGATGATACATTAGCATATTTTCAGTATGATAGGACTTTGTATAAGAGATTTGTAGAAAGTGAAGATAGTGATGACGATGATTGCTTACAAGTAATTCAGGCTGTACCCGGTACATAGACAGTTTGGTACCCGGTAC
>JAAYPG010000021.1 GCA_012519905.1 Clostridiales bacterium
ATTTGGAACTGTTTTGCTATCGTCTGCGTCTATATACTGTAACACCAAAAGAAATTACTTAAGGAGAGACAAGATGATGAAAAAAATAATACTACTAGTTATGGCATTAGTTACAGTACTAAGCCTTACAGCATGCGCGGGAACAAACGAACAGACGAATGATAAAAAATCCGCCAATCTCGAGGGAAGTCTTGAGGAGATCATTGATAAGATATATGAGACTGCGGACTTGGAAGATGATTTTAGAGAGTATGTGGAAAATGGTATGATGCTTGAAGAAGTAAATGCGGAGAGAGCTGAATATTTCTTAGGGAAATCAGATATTGAATTTAAGGAAGCCTTAGCCAGTGAGCCTATGATACAACCCGGTGCTTATTCCTTGGTTCTTGTACGTACTAAAGAGGGAGCTGATATAGAGAAAATCAAGACTGATATTAAAGAGAACCTTAACCCTAATAAATGGATCTGTGTAGGAGTAAGTGAAGAGAACATAATAGTAGACAATATTGGAGATATTATATTCATAGTAATGAGTGATAATGGAGCAAAGCCTTTACATGAAGCATTCCTTGCATTGGAGAAATAATAATGGTGTTTTCTAGTATAAGTTTTTTATATTATTTTTTACCGACAGTTTTGGGACTATATTTTATAGTCCCAAAAAAATATAAAAATTTAGTTTTACTTATATTTAGTCTGTTTTTCTATTTCTATGGAGAGCCGATATATGGGGTACTTATGATAGTATCGATAACTTCCGGATATCTTCATGGATTATGGATTGATAAGTTGCGTGAAAGTAGATATGCCAAAGTTCCAATGATATCATCGGTTGTAGTGGGTATTGGTTTGTTGGTATATTTTAAATACTTTGATTTTATAATTGATAATCTGAATTCTTTTTTTTCAGTAAATATATCTTCTCTTAATCTGGTCTTACCTATTGGTATTAGTTTTTATACCTTTCAAATATTATCTTATACAATAGATGTTTACCAAGGTGAAGCTAAAGTCCAAAAGAACATTTTGAATTTAGCCACCTATGTAGCATTATTCCCTCAACTTATAGCGGGACCCATAGTCAGATATACAACAGTAGAGGCTGAGCTTAAGGAGCGCACTCATTCCTTGGAAAAGGTGGCCCATGGTATTTGGCGATTTGTTATAGGTCTATCTAAGAAAATTCTTTTGGCTAATACCTTTGGCGAATTGGTGAAGATATTTACTAATACAAGCAATAAGACAGTGCTATTTTATTGGATGTCAGCATTTGCATTTACTTTTCAGATATACTTTGATTTTTCAGGTTATAGCGACATGGCAATCGGACTAGGTAAAATATTTGGATTTAATTTTCTCGAGAACTTCAATTATCCATATATATCAAAAAGTATTACAGAGTTTTGGAGAAGGTGGCATATATCTCTCGGAACATGGTTCAGAGATTATGTATATATTCCCATGGGTGGAAATCGTGTCAGTACACTTAAGTGGATAAGAAATATTATTGTGGTATGGTTTCTGACAGGGTTTTGGCATGGGGCAGAGTGGAACTTTATAATATGGGGACTATATTTTGCAATGTTTTTAGTTCTAGAAAAGTATTTTTTGAAAAACATTCTCATTAGACTGCCACATGTTTTAGGACATATATATGTTATTTTCTTTATTATCATAAGTTTTGTTATATTTAATGCGAACGGTATGGGTGAGGTAAAGGATAACCTTATGGGTATGTTTGGGCTATTAGATGTACGATTAATTAATCCTGAGACAATCTATTACCTTAAAAGCTATGGAATAGTATTTGTAATTGGTATTATAGCGTCTACACCGCTAGCAGTGAACATTATAGATAAGATGATTACCAAAGAAATATTCAAAATACTTATTGATATATTACAGCCTATTATTCTTGTAGTATTACTTTTAGTGATAACAGGTTATCTAATTGATGGGTCGTTTAATCCATTTTTATATTTTAGATTTTAGTATTGGTACCTGGTACCGGCACCGATTGTTGTTTCTGTATATGGAATATATGATTTTTTTATGAGGTTATAATGATGAAGAATAAAATAAAGAATACTATAATTATTGCAACATTTGTTGTATTTATATATGGAATTGTACTGTTAAAAATATTGGTGCCTGATACAGAAATATCATATAGTGAGCGTCGCCATCTTTTACAACATCCTTCTTTCTCATCAGAAAGGTTATTAAGTGGAGAATACTTTAAGGATTATGAAAGGTATGCATTGGATCAATTTCCATTTCGTGATGAGTTTAGAAGTATAAAAGCGTATACAAGATTTAATATATTTAGTCAGAAGGATAATAATTCTATTTATATTATAGATGGAAACATTAATAAGATGGAGTATCCGTTAAATGAAAAAGCTATTATAAATGCTGCTAATAAGCTAAATGAAGTCTATCAAAAATATCTTCAGGGCATGAATGTCAGCTATGCCATTATTCCTGATAAGAACTACTTTCTAGCTAGTAAACATGGATATTTATCTATGGATTATGAAAGACTGGTAAAGTTGATGAAAGATAATGTAAACAACATGAACTATATAGATATATTTGGCTTACTGGAATTGAAGGACTATTATACTACTGATATTCATTGGCGACAGGAAAGTGCCGTAGATGTCGCAAGGTTACTTATAGAGAAGATGGGAACTAGGATAGATACACCTGATGTTCAATATACACAGAACTCATTATACCCATTCTATGGTTCTTACTACGGTCAGGCCGCTTTAAAGCTAAGTCCGGATACACTTATATACATGACTAATGAAGTGATAGATAATGCATCGGTCTATGACCATATTGATAAATCTTATAGTAAGGTTTATGTGGAAGATAGGTTTGGTACAATTGACTCATATGACATATTTCTTTCAGGGGCTAAGTCAATTCTTACCATTACTAATCCTTCGTCATCCTCGGACAAGGAGCTAATAGTATTTAGGGATTCCTTTGGTAGCAGCATTGCACCCTTACTACTTAATGAATATGCAAAAATAACACTAGTGGATCTACGTTATATAAATACGGATTTATTGGGGAATTATATAAACTTTTCAGAAAATCAGGATGTGCTTTTTTTATACAATACGATAATTTTGAATAATAGCTATATGTTAAAATAATATATAGCTTTAAGAAGCATTGTTTTTTAGTGATTTTAATATTACAATACGAAGGTGCCTTATGCTTGACTAAAAAACAAAGGAGAAATACAGAAAGATGAATTTTGATTTGACACAAGGTAATGAGACAAAAGCTTTAATTAAGTTTACAATTCCAATGATAATAGGTAACCTATTTCAGCAACTATACAATGTGGCAGATACTATCATTGTTGGTAGATTTATTGGTTCTAATGCTTTGGGGGCAGTAGGTAGTTCATTTGCAATAATGGTGCTCTTAACGTCAATTATATTAGGACTTTGTATTGGAAGTGGGACGGTATTTTCACATCTTTATGGTGCTAATAAGATAGAAGAGTTGAAGAATAGCTTCTTTATGTCATTTTGTTTGATTGATTTACTTACCTTGATTATTAATATATCTGTTCTAGTATATATAGATGATATTCTAGTACTATTACAGATTCCACAGGAAGTATTACATGAAACTAAAACATATTTACAAATAATTTTTTATGGAATTGGTTTTACTTCCATATATAATTATTTTACTTCTATAATGCGGAGTATGGGAAATTCAGTGGTACCACTAATATTCCTTATTATATCTGCTATTATAAATATAGTTCTAGATATTATTTTTGTTGTACCCTTAAATATGGGTATAGCTGGTGTAGCCTATGCTACAATCATTGCGCAGGGTTTTTCAGCTGTGGGTATTGCAATTTATTGCTTAATAGGATATCTATTTTTATTTTATGGCTTATTCAGGGGAATGGGAAGACCTGAAATATCTATAGTACTAACAATTCTAAGTCTTGGGACAAGAGTTGCCTTAGCCTATATTCTTTCGCCCATACCTTCTATAGGCTTAGTAGGAATATGGTGGTCAATTCCTATCGGATGGGCTTTGGCAGATATCCTTGGTCTATATATTTATAAGAGAGTGTCAAATAAAGAATAGAAACAGGTGTTTATTTATCAATTGTATTAATTGATATAATAAAAATACTTACTCCTATTCCAATAGCTGATAATATGATATAAAAATATATATTGGATATAAGCACCATAGATATGGTTAAAGATGCCCATAAAAGCAGAAGAGCATTAATTTTAGTTCTTCTTGTGATAGCTTTATGCTCCATGTAACTTTTTATAATAGGCTTAAAAACCTTATGATTAGTAAGCCATTCATATAGGCGGCTCGAGCTTTTGAGATAACATATGGAAGCAAGGAGTAAGAATGGTGTTGTAGGTAGGACTGGTAAGAATACACCAATTATTCCTAATGCTAATGAAGTCGAACCTATAAATATTAGTAAGATTTTTTTTATATTTGATTTCATTGGTACCTCGATTATTATTTTTATAAGTTACAAATTAATAGCTTATAATATAAGCTATGATTAACTAAAAAGCAATAAGTATGTGTCTCACTTCCTGCCATTGAAATAAGCGGGCAAGTTGATAGGTGCTGACTTTGAATTCACATATTATAGGAGGGTGGTCTATATGGAAAACAACAATATAGCTAAGAAGCTAATAACAGAGGAAGAAAGAGATGAACTGCTTAGGACTTTACAAACACGTTTTGATAAACATATGGACTATCATAAAAATCTCAAATGGTCTAAGATTCAAGAAAAGTTAATAGTAAATACCGACAAGTTGTGGTCATTATATGAAATGGAAAGAACAGGCGGAGAGCCAAATGTAGTAGGATATGATAAAGAGACTGATGAATATATTTTTTATGATTGTTCAAAGGAGACACCTAAAGGACGCAGAAGTATATGCTATGATCGTGAAGCTTTAGATTCTAGAAAAGAGCACAAGCCTAAGGATTGTGCTCTAGATATGGCAGAAGCTATGGGTATTGAGATCTTATCAGAAGAAGAATACCGAAAGCTTCAAGACCTTGGTGAATTTGATTTGAAAACTTCCAGTTGGATTAAGACTCCTGATAAGATTAGGAGACTCGGTGGAGCCCTGTTTTGTGATCGTCGTTATGATACGGTATTTGTATATCATAATGGAGCTGAATCCTACTTTTCAGTAAGAGGCTTCAGAGCTTCATTAAGAGTTTAGAATTATTCAACTGATTTTAAAGCAGAAACCATATTTATTTTCTTAATATTTCTTGAGAGTAGGATATTAACTGCTATAGATACTATAAAAGTTCCTAAAACACTGATGGTTACGGATTCTAATGATATATATGTTCTCATATCAAGAGAAGCAGGCATCGTAGACAGCATAAAATCAACTAACCAGAAGCCTATAGGCACACCTATTATTATACCTAGGACTGTAAGCCAGATGTTTTGCATACTAAGAAGTGAGCGAATAAGCCTGGGATGAAAGCCCATAACTTTTAGGGTTGCTAATTCCCTTATTCGCTCAGTATAAGAAAGAGCTCCAAGATTATATAGTACAACACTTCCTAGTATTATAGCTCCCATAATTAGTATAACAACTATCATTCTAATGCTTTCTAGTAGCTCATTAAAGCTATTCATAAGGTTATTCTTATTCAGGGTATTTTCAATAGCTTTCATAGAAGTATTACTTACAATATCGGAAGTAAGTAGAGAGGATGGCATAAATGATTGGCCCGTCTCTTCATAAACCTCTTTATTAATAGCTATTCCCTGCCCCATGGGTGTTCTATATATGACAGATATCTCGCTTTCAATCCAGTCCTTCTGCCCGTATATTCTCCATTCTATGATATCGCCAATCTCTGAATTAAGTTGTTCAGCCATTTTCTGAGATATTCCTATGCCCCTATCAGGAAGAGATATTCTCTCGCCTCTAGTATCCTCGAATCTAATTTTATCACCTTGTTCAGCTACTGTAAGAAGACCATTCACTTTATTTGATTTGAATTTGAGTTCAATACTAGCTTCTTGAATCAATTGACCTGAATAACTATTGGTCAATAGGGTTATATCTTCACTTGAGGCTTTGGGGTCAATGTTTATTTTATCTTCATATACGTTCAAGTCTTCATACATCCATTGACTTACTTTATTAATTGTATCTCTAAGACCAAGACCAAAAAGTAGAAGAGAAGTACAGCCAATTACTCCTATTATAGCCATAAGAGACCGTATTCTACTTCTTATAATATCTCGTAAGTTCCATTGGATTCCAAAGCTTAACTTATACCAAATTTTGCTTCTTTCTAATCCCTGGTGCACTTTATTTTTTGGAGCCTTTGGGCGTAGTAAGGCGGCAGGAACTTCCTTTAACTGACCCTGACATGCAAGATAAGAAGCCAGGCCACAGCTGAAAGCTAGTAAAACAACTATAATAAAAGATGAAGGAGATATAGCAATTGACCAGTTTGGAAGTGTGTATATGGATTTTTGCATAATAAAAAGTATAGGAGGTATTATTAAGGGCCCTATTAACAGTCCAAGTAGCCCGCCAATAAGTCCTAGCCAGATACCATAGGAAACATAATGAATAAGTATTCTGTTTTTTGAAAAGCCTAGGGCCTTTAGTGTGCCAATCTGAGTTCTTTGAGAGTTGGTCATTCTGGTCATTGTTGTAAGTATGGTAAGAGCCGCTATAAGGAAGAAGACAATAGGAAAAACACCTCCCATAGCCTTGTTTTGTTCGATCTCATTATTAAAGGATGAGATACTAAGATGGGAATCCTCGTCTATAATTAGCATAAACCTATCTGAGAATAAACCCTCTAGTTCTTGATATAAGTTCTCCTCATTTGCATCTTTAGTAAGAGATAAAAGAAGCTGATTGTACTCTATATCAAAATTATCTGGCAAAGAGGATGAGTATAGGAATATAAAACCATAATTCTCGTGATCAGGCATAAATGAGCCACTATCCTTGGAACTGTAAATATATTCTGGATGTAAGATAAATCCTAAAATCTCCTTAGTAAATACTGTACCTGGGATATCTAACTGTATTTGATCTCCTATATTAAGCTTGTTAGTCTTAGCATATGATTCATCAAGCCAAATCCCGTCAAGGGTGGTGTTAAGAGGACTACCCTCAGTTACACTAGGGAGAGAAAGGGTATTCTCCTCAATAACATTTATAGTTAAAACCTTGTCATTATCAGTGTATAGGGGGCAATCATAACTAAGCCTCAGTGAAGTGTCTTTTACACCAGATAGCTTTTTAACCTTACTTTCATCTTCCGAGTTAAAACTACTAGCTATTAGCCATATATCAGCAAGATTGGTTTCTTGATAGAAATTCTCTACCTCTGTCTGCATGCCATACCATTCAGCGTTAATACCTGAGAAGACAAAGGAAGCTAGAAAAGCCATAATAAAGATAGAGATAAATTGACCAAGATGATTCTTCATATCCCTTAACATCTTAAGAATAAGCATTACCAAGTCACCTCCATAACCGAAAGGGGTGATTGATTAATAATAATCTCGCTTATTTTTCCATTTCTCATCTTTATAACACGATCAGCCACTAAAGCCATATGGGGGTTATGAGTAACTACGATTACTGTTTGTCCTTGTTGTCTGCTTAGCATCTGCAAAAGTTCTAGAATCATGACTCCTGTCTCGGTATCAAGTGCCCCGGTTGGCTCATCGCATAGTAGTAGCTTTGGATTCTTACAGATGGCTCTAGCTATAGATACTCTTTGTTGTTCTCCGCCGGAAAGCTGAGAAGGAAACTTATTACCATGTTCTAAAAGTCCTACTAGCTTTAAGGCTTCATTAAAGCCCATGGTATCTTTTTTTAGAGCCTTAATAAGGGACACATTTTCATAGGCTGTTAGGCTTGGTATTAAATTATAAAATTGAAATACAAAGCCTATTGTGTCCTTGCGATAAGTGGTTAGAGAATTATCATCGTATTTTGTTATATCTTCTCCATCTATTAATATGGAACCATCAGTTACATAATCAAGTCCTCCCAAGAGATTAAGTAGAGTACTCTTACCGGCGCCGCTTGGACCTAGTATTGTCACAAATTCACCCTTTTCAATATCAAAGCTAATATCATCTACTGCTCTGTACTTAAGCGTTCCCATATCATAATCCTTGGTGACGTGATTAAATCTTATAAATGACATCTTATACTCCTATCTTCTTTCTAATATTTTTCGAATAATTATTGATAGCTCCTTTGACACGGTTTCTATATCAGCTGGATATTTATAAAGCATGACGGATTCAAGTTGTTGATGGCAAAAACTAAATATGATTTTGCCATATAAGTGACTGTCTAAAGGGCGAAAGAACTTTCTTTTTATACCTTCATCCAAAAAAGAAGAAAGGTGACTGATGATTTTATTAACAAAATTGTCATTGACTTTTTGCTCTGTAATAATTCCAAGGATTTCATTAGTGTGAAATATACTTAAACTAATCCCTCTTTCTTTAACAAACAGGGATAAGATATGAAATATATTATCAATTTGAGCAAAGGGGTCATCAGTCATAAATGATAATTCTTTAGCTATTAGCTCATTTATATTTTCGAAATAGAAATTAGTTAGGTAGAGTAGTAGATCAACTTTGGTTTCAAAATACAGATAAAATGTACCCTTGGCACAGCCTGCATCTTCAACGATTTCTCTTACAGATGTAGCTTCGAAGCCCTTTTGTTGAAAAAGCTTCTTGGCTGATTGAAATATCCGCATTTTAGTTGCCTCAGATTTGCTTGTTTTAGGATTCATATGATTTTATCCCCCTATAAAAATTGTTAATTCATTTTATCATTCGCCTTTTATAATAACAATGTACAAATATGAACAATCGGTCAGTTTTACCCGCAACTGGCATTATTTATAGAACTCTATGGCAACTGTTATGATTATATAGTATGAATTGCATGAAGAAATGGTATTAGATAATAACAAATATATATAAGTTGACCAAAAACATGATTTGTGTTAATATTAAGCGATTAAACATATTAAGTAATTATTTAACTTTAAGGAGGCTATAAGATGAAGCATAAGATAAGGTTACTAATGCTAGTAGTAGCAATGTTATCCATGTTGATAGTTGTGGCGGGCTGTTCAAAGAAGGAAAAGGATACACCCAGTGATATAACAAACAATACGGCTGAGGTAGATGAGGATATTAATAATGCTTCTGATGAGCAGGGCACTGCCGATGAAGGTGTGAGTGATGATATAGATTCTAATGACACCGTTGTAGAGGAAAGTAACGAGGAAGAAGTCGATGAAATAGAAGAAGCAGAAGAAGTTAATGATTATATTGTAGGAGAACTTCCTTTAGTAGCTGAAGGGATTAAATATGTCTTTGAATCCCTTGGCTTTCTGCAGACAGGGACCTGTATCAATGCTATGGCTATTAAAGATTATTCAGACCATATATTGCAGAATTATAACAGTATTACCTTAGAAAATGAAATGAAGCCTGATGCTATATTAAATCATGCAAAGAGCATTGAAGCAGGTGATTTAGTAGTCGAATACACGAAGAGAACAACCGACCTTCTTGATTGGGCTAAAGCGGCTGGTATTAAGGCCAGAGGCCATGTGCTTGTATGGCACAGTCAGACCCCACAATGGATTTTTTATGAGGATTTTGACACTAAGAAGGCGCTTGTCGATAGAGATACAATGCTTGCAAGGATGGAGAGCTATATTAAGCAGAATTTTGAATTTCTTGAAGCTCAGGGCTATATAGATATGTTCTATGCCTATGACATAGTTAATGAAGCAATCAATGATGACGGTTCTCTTAGAGAAAGTAAATGGCTTGAAATAATAGGTGATGACTTTATTTGGCACGCATTTTATTTTGCTGATAAGTATGCACCTGAGCATGTTAAGTTATATTACAATGATTTTAATGAGCAATTTAAGACTAAGCATTTTGTAAAACTAGCTGAGTCATTAGTGGACGAAGATGGAAGATCCTTGATTGATGGCTTAGGATGTCAGGGGCATTTATATACAAAGGATTCTATTGACCAATACATAAATATGCTTGAGGCCTTCAAGGCTACTGGCCTGGAAGTTCAAATCACAGAGCTTGATATAAGTCTAGGTACTTGGACGAATATATTACAGGCTACCGATGAGAACCTTAGGGAACAGGGACAATACTACTATGAATTCATAAATAGAATTGTAGAGGGAAATAAAGCAGGGACAACTAATGTTAGTGGTATAACATTCTGGGGTGTTTCAGATAGCTTATCTTGGAGAAGAGAAAGAAGTCCATTACTCTTTGATCTTAATTTTAAACCTAAATACTCCTACTTTGGTGTAGTTCAGGATAAAGAACACGCAGGCTATTAGAGTATACTATATAAATTACAGGGCTACCTATTGATTTATCAGATAGGTAGCTCTTTTTGTATCACCAATCAGCACCACCTGCTATGCAGGTGGTGCTGATTGTGTTATTTTTTTGCATAGAAATGTATAAAGTTTTACTTGACAAATTGTCCTTGAACACTTACAGTCAAAACAAACCCAAATTTACATAATCATCAATTATTCGACACTAAAAAGTTTATAGGGAGGGCATTAAACCATGAAAAGCAGAATAGGTAGATTTAATACTTTAAGAAGTAAAATTGTTACAATGCTACTTTTATTAAGTATAATTCCAACCCTAGCAACAGGTATTATATCTTATAATACGTCTAGTAAAGTAATAACCGAAAATCTGGAGGATACGACTACACAGATTATTGAAGAAATAACAAGAGGAATAGATAATAATCTTTCTTCAATTGAGAATTTGATAAATATGTTATCTGCTAATTCTTATATTAAAGGGGCGGACATTTTATCCCGTCAAGCATCTGCCAGGGAATTAATTAATAATGTGAATGCTGGAGATGAGAGTATTATTAATGTCTTTGTTGGTACTGAAGAGGGAGAGTTCCTTGTTGATCCAGTTGCAGGATTACCCGAAGGCTATGATCCTAGAAAGTCATCCTGGTACAAAGGGGCATTAGAGAAACCAGATGATATATTTATTTCTGACCCCTATATAGACACGGGAAGTGGTGGTTTGGTTGTAACTATTTCTGGTGCTATGAGAGATAATGGCAAGATTATAGGTGTTGTAGGAATTGATTTGGAGCTTACTACATATGCATCCGCCTTATCTTCTATAAAGGTTGGTGAGACTGGATATGTCTACATAGTCGATGCAAATGGTATTATAATAGCCCATCCAGATTCTTCATTTATAGGTACAGATACTGTGACCACTATATCCTTTTGGGATAAAGCTAAGGACAGTGATAAAGGCTTTACTGTATATGAGTATGAAGGTAGGGAAAGGTTTGCGGCCTATGGAACCAGTAGATCAGGTTGGAAGATTATCTCTGCAATGTATACATCTGAATTGAGTGATGACACCTCTTTGATACTAAGAGCTATGATTATGATTGTATGCTTAGCTATTATTGTTGCAATAATTAGTGCAATAGGATTTAGTAAGCCCATATCTGTACATATAAATAGTTTATTAAAGGCCTTTCAAGAGTTTGAGAAAGGAAATTTGGCAACTAACGTAACCCTTAAATCTAAGGATGAGTTTAGAATATTGGCAGATTCCTTCAATCAGATGGTTGAAAATATTTCTATACTAGTATTAAATGTTAGTGATTCATCTATAAAAGTACAGGATACGTCGATCATGCTATCTAGTGCTTCCGAAGAAACTAGTGCATCCCTTAATGAGGTTGCTAGAGCTGTTGAAGAGGTTGCCAAAGGTGTAAATGAGCAGGCTATGAATTCTGCTGAAGGAGCAGAAAGTATATACGAACTATCGAAGGATCTTACTTCCATTCATGAATCCACGGAGGTTATTGAGACCTTATCTAAGAATGCTAATCAGTATACAATAGAAGGATTGGAGCAGGTTGAATTGCTGTCTCAAAAATCTGACATTACAATGAATTCTACCAATACAGTTACTGAACTAGTATTTGAGACAAATGAAAGCATGAAGCAAATAGATGCTATCTCTAACACCATAGATATGATAACAAGACAAACAAATCTATTATCCCTAAATGCTTCTATAGAAGCATCAAGAGCAGGTGAGAGTGGAAGAGGCTTTGCTGTCGTTGCTGAAGAAATAAGAAAACTGTCTGAGCAATCAAAAACATCAACAGATAGGATTAAGAAGATTGTAGAAGAGATCAGTAACAAGACTGAGCAATCGGCACTAGCTATGGAAGAAACCAATAAAAACGTCCAAGAACAGTTGTCCCTTGTTATAAGAACTAAGGATGCCTTCCAGGAAATAATGGCTGCGGTACAGTCTTTATCCAGCAAAGTAAGTGAAATAAAGAGCTCTGTAGATGGAATAAATATAAAAAAGGATAATGTTGTTAGTCAAATAGAGAGTATATCGGCTATATCACAGGAGTCTGCTTCTGCAACAGAAGAGGTTACTGCGTCAACAGAACAGATTGCTATGACCATGGAAGACATAACTAAGAATGCCGTAGAACTAAAAATCTTATCCGACCAATTAAAGGAAAAGCTTAGTGTATTTAAGTTTTAAGCACATAAATCTTCTTATAGACAAAAAATGCAGTTGTATAAGTAAATACACTGCATTTTTTGTATTTAATCAAATTCTAATATTGTTATAAGTATTCTATAAATATATAAACTAATATAAGAATTATAATAATAAATAGGATATATCATCTCACTTCTTACGAAGGAAATCTGGGCATAGTGGACAGCTGCCTAATAAATTTATCTATATATATTAATTAGTGATATAATGGAATAAACTAAAAAACAATAAGGGTAGGTGGGCTTATGAGAAAATATATTAAAAGTTTAATGATACTATTAATAGCATCCTTATCAATAATTTGCTTCCCCAAGTATGCATCAGCAGAAGAGGATTTATACATCAAGGATTGGGTGGTTGATGCTAATCTAGAAGCAAATGGTGACCTACGAATATCCGAGGATATTACCTTTGAATTCAATAAAAAGTTTAATGGTGTTTATAGGGACATAGTTCTTAAGGGGACCTCCGGTATAAGAGGTATCGAGGTTGGTATGGTCGATGGTAATAGCTTACTTGTCTATAAAGAGGTAAATAAGGCTAAGAATGGTGATGAAGGGGTATATACCATAGATGAGAAGGATGGCAGGCTTATTATAAAGATATTCTCTCCGGCCAAGGATGAGTCAAAGACATTTAGATTAAATTATATAGTTAAGAATGTGGCAGTTAAGTATAAGGATACCGGTGAGCTCTATTACAAATTTCTTGGAGATGAAAACAAGACATCCATCGGAAGATTTATTGTAAATATACATTTTAATCAAAATGATAAAGATAATATGATTAGGGTATATGCACATGGACCCTTAAATGGAAAGATTGATAAAGTAAATAATCAACTTTATAGATTAACTGTTGATAATCTAGCAGCTAAGAGATTCGTTGAGGGAAGATTATTATTTCCCACAGAGTTTATTAAAGACTCCGATAATATCCAAAATGTAAATAAATATCAGGATATAATCGATGAAGAAGCTGCCTTAGCTAAAAAACATGAAGAGGATAGAATTAGGAAGGAAAACACAAAAAGGAAACTAGAAAAAATCAGCATAGTTGTTAGCGCTATAGGTGTATTTGTATTTATTATTATCCTCTATCAATGTAAGAGAAATATAAATAAAGAAATACTTAATCTGGATTATAGGGATATACCAAAGGATATATCGCCTGCTTTAGCAGCTCATATAACGGGTATGTATTCTGATAGTAATGCTATGTTTGCAACTATTTTAGATTTGAATAGAAGAGGATACCTAAGAATCAGTGGCGAGAATGAAGAACTAGATGTAAATGAGAATACAAATTTTATTATCCATAAGTTACAGGATAACTATATATCCTTATTAGACCATGAGAAGCATTTTATGAGTTGGCTATTTGATGAAATGGGAAATGGCTATGAAGTAAGTACGGATGATATAAAGAAATATAATAAACATAACTGGCAGAAATATAATGCATTGGAAAGCGCATGGAAGAAGAAAATAAAAGAAGAAGCGGATAGGCATGGCTATCGTGATTATAGTAAGAAAGGTCAAGGAACTATAATAATAGTAATATCCTTAATAATAATTGTGCTGGGAATTATAACTGCGGTATTTGGTAGCTTGAACTCAATGTTAGACTTTCTTGTAGGTGCTGTTCTCTTAATATATGGGATAACATTGTTTAATAGACTTTCGGATAAAGGGTATATGGAATATAAGAAATGGATGAGTTTCAAGAAGAATGTAAATAAATACAATCCTGACTTATCTAAAGAGGAGGCCCTTGCTACCTTGGACCCTACTCTTATATATGCACTGAGCTTAAATGTAATAAAGCAAGGATATGCTGCTGATTATGATGGAGCTTATTCTACTAATAGCTGGATATTTTGGTATGTAATTTTTGCCAGTGGAAATGACAACTCCTTTTACAAAAGTATTAATAGATCATTTGCAGGTGATACAAGCACATCTTCTAGTATAAGTTTCTCCGCTGGCGGAGGCGGAGGAGCGGGAGGTGGAGGAGCCGGTGGATTTTAACAAGAAAGAGGCTATCGCATAAATAATTAAGGTATAAGAGGAAAGTTCCTTCTCTTATTGAATATATTTTTTTGATTTCCTAATAATATAATGAAAGTATTATTTGGAGGTCTGCCATGAATGAGGGATTAGTAGTTGTTGTTAGAGCAATAATAAGCTTTTTCTCACTACTCATATTTGCAAGAATACTGGGAAAAGAGCAAATCAGCCAATTAACATTTTTTGATTATATTTTGGGGATAACCATAGGTTCCATAGCCTCAGAGGCCACTGTTGATTTATCTAGTCGAGTGTGGCCTCACTTTGTTGGCTTAGTTTCCTGGGCTCTTCTAGCCTACTTAATGCAGTATATTTCTTTGAAGTGGAGATATGCAGCCAAGGTAATAGAGGGAGAACCCGTTGTAGTTATTATGAATGGCAAGATTATGGATAAGGTGCTAAAGAAAATGAAGTTTAGGATTTCTGACATATTAGAGCTTCTTCGAAATCAAGGGATATTTGATTTGAATGAAGTTGATTATGCTATCCTTGAGCCTAATGGAAGCCTGTCTGTTCTAAAGAAACCTGAATATTTACCCTTAACTCCAAAAGATATGAATATTGAGGTTAAACCGACAGGAATAAGCACAGAGCTTATTTATGACGGGAGGTTAATTGAGGAAAACCTTAGACAAATGAATAAGGATAAGAAATGGCTTATGAATCAGTTAAAAAAACACGGTATCAAGGATGTATCTGAGGCATTTTTAGTTACTTTAAATGATGCAGGTAGTCTATATGTTGACAAATACAATGACAATATAAAGAAGGTCAAGGATATTGGTGATTATAAGGGGCCTTATTAGGAGCTTTTTTTTTCTCATAGGAAAGTTAGATTTAGGAGGTAAGGAATGAGAAAGTTTTTTATCATAGTTATTCCTATTGTTACATTGCTTTTATTTGTACTTATTATGTCTAGTGGTAATATATTGAAGAGACCCTTAGGTGAGGATGATGATATACCAAAGTCAATAGATAATATTATAGAGGCGGTTGAAAATGAGGCATGGTCTGAGGCTGCCAGTAAGCTTCAGGATCTTGATAAGCTATGGGATAAGGTCATAAAAAGAGTACAATTTGGCTCAGAAAGAGATGAAATCAATAAATTATCAACCAGTATTGCAAGATTGAAGGGGGCAGTGAAGGCAGAGGATAAGGCTGGGGCCTTAATGGAATTATATGAGGCATATAACCACTGGGATGAATTGGGCAATTGAACTAGTAGATACTTACTTGCATTCTATAAGCAATTAAATTATTATTAGAAGACAGGAATGATCTAGCCTCAGACGAAGGCCTACGATTTAATAAGGGATATTAATTTACTTCGTATGCAATCGATAAGCAAGTATATTGAGGCTACTTGAATAATAGATGAACTTATAGAATAGACTGGAGATATTTGATGAGAAAGCTTGTAATCGGGATATTAGCCCATGTTGATGCAGGTAAAACTACTTTGGCAGAAAGTCTACTATATCAAACAGGAAGCATTAGAAAACTTGGTAGAGTAGACCATAAAAATGCATTTTTAGATACCTATGAGCTGGAAAAGAAAAGAGGTATAACCATATTTTCTAAGCAGGCGGTATTTTCATATGAGGACATAAAGATCACGCTACTTGACACTCCTGGGCATGTGGATTTTTCTGCGGAAATGGAACGGACACTACAGGTACTTGATTATGCCATATTGGTTGTTAGCGGTAGTGAGGGTATACAAGGGCATACTGAAACCTTATGGAGACTGCTTTCTAGGTATAGTATTCCTACATTTATATTTGTTAATAAGATGGATTTAGATGGGGCGGATAAGGAAAAATTATTGGCAGAACTTAAGGAGGGGCTTTCTGAAGGATGCGTGGACTTTAGCAAAGATCAGGAACTCCAATTATTTATGGAAAACCTAGCCGTATGTGATGAGGATTTGCTTGAACGATATATTGAAACAGGGACTATAGAAACAAATGAAAT
Organism: Clostridiales bacterium; assembly: GCA_012519905.1. GTDB lineage: Bacteria > Bacillota > Clostridia > Lachnospirales > Lachnospiraceae > Mobilitalea. The sequence goes on from JAAYPG010000021.1 coordinate 16,750, forward strand.
TGGTCAGCTTATAGGCACTAGAAAGACATTTCCATGCTATTTTGGTTCGGCACTCAGACAGGATGGTGTGGAAGAGTTTCTTAAGGGCTTAAGTAAATATTGCAGGAATAAGCAATATAGTAGAGAGTTTGGTGCCAAGGTATATAAGATTGCCAGGGATGAGCAGGGAAATCGGCTTACCTATATGAAGATTACCGGGGGTAGTCTTAAGGTTAAGACGGCAGTAACGAATAAAAAGCCTCATAATACTAATACTAACCCTTCTGATATATGGGAGGAAAAGATAGATCAGATAAGAATATATTCAGGCAATAGATATGATACTTTAGATGAAATAGAAGCAGGAGATATCTGTGCCGTAACGGGTCTTACTAAGACCTATCCTGGCCAGGGCTTAGGAGTTGAGAATGATCTGGACATGGCAATGCTTAAGCCTGTTCTTACCTATCAGCTTATATTACCAGAACAGTATAATGCCTTTCGTATGCTTTCTCAGCTTAGAGAACTGGAGGATGAAGACCCGACCCTACATATAGTCTGGTATGAAAAACTTCAAGAGATACATATTCAGCTGATGGGCGAGGTTCAGATTGAGATATTAAAAAGCCTCATAAAAGATCGTTTTGATGTAGAAGTAGAGTTTGGCGTAGGAAATATATTATATAAAGAAACCATAGCAAAGCCAGTGGTAGGCGTTGGTCATTTTGAACCTTTGCGTCATTACGCTGAGGTGCATCTTCTTATGGAGCCACTTCCGGCGGGTAGTGGACTTATATTTGATAGCGCTTGTTCAGAGGATATATTGGACAGAAGCTGGCAAAGATTAATTCTAACTCACCTGGAGGAGAAGGAGCATCTAGGTGTACTAACCGGTTCACCTTTAACTGATATGAAGATTAGCTTGATATCAGGCCGTGCACACCTTAAGCATACGGAGGGTGGCGATTTTAGGCAGGCAACCTATAGGGCAGTCAGACAAGGGTTAAAGAAGACAGAGAGTATACTATTAGAACCATACTATCATTTTAGATTGGAACTACCTTCAGATAATATTGGACGGGCTATGACTGATATTCAAAATATGAAAGGAAGTTTTGAGCCACCTCATTTAGAAGGGGATAAGGCTATTCTAATTGGGAAGGCCCCAGTAGCCACTATGGGTGGTTATCAGACAGAGGTAAATGCTTATACTAGTGGAAGAGGTAGCTTGTTCACTAGCTTAGCTGGTTATCAACCCTGTCATAATGAGGAGGAAGTAATAGATAGAATAGGATATGATAGTGAGTTGGACCCTGATAATCCAACAGGATCAGTATTCTGTAGCCATGGTGCAGGCTTTACTGTTGCTTGGGACCGGGTAGAGGAGTATATGCATATAGAAAATTCCATGAAGGAATTATTTCCTCATAGACTAGTAAATGAGAAACTGGATATGAGTTCAAATAAATCACATGCTTCTCTAGCAAATCATGATTCCGTGCCTTCTAAACACTCAAAGGCTAAAGTTGACTCCTGGCAGGAGGATAAGGAGCTTGAGGAGATATTTACCCGGACCTTCGGTCCTATAAAAGAGAGTGCAATCTATACTTCTAGCAGATTGGGATATGAGAAAAGGCCAGATGGAGCGATTAGCTCACAGACTAACAAGAAGAGATACGAAAGAGAGCCTAAACAGTCAAGGCCAGAATACCTTTTAGTAGATGGCTATAATATTATATTTGCCTGGGATGAACTAAATGAGCTGGCCAAGGACAATATTGATGCTGCAAGGTTAAAGCTTATGGATATTTTAAGTAATTATCAAGGCTTTAAAAAATGTAAAGTTATACTTGTATTTGATGCACATAAGGTCAAAGGCGGTGTGGGATCCATTCAAAGGCACCATAATATAGATGTGATATATACTAAAGAAGCAGAAACAGCTGACCAATATATAGAGAAGGTTACCCATGAAATCGCAAGGGATAACCATGTAACCGTGGCAACATCTGATGCCCTTGAGCAATTAATTATAATGGGTAAAGGAGCGCTGCGTCTTTCAGCAGGTGATTTAAAGGAAGAAATTCTTCGCGTAAAGAAGATTATTCGCAGTGACTACCTTGACCAGTATCCCAAGGGAAGGGTAAATATCGGAGATCAATTCTCTGATGATATAATGAAATTCCTAGAAGAATAGAAGTGTACCGGGTACCGATTCGGGCTGTACCCGGTACAGCAAAACAGTTTTGCAGAACCTATGTAACCTTATCACAGAAGTTTATATATTTTTGATTTATCATATATCATAATTAATCTATGATAAGGTGGTAATATAAAATGGCTAAAAGACTTGCAGAAATTACTAAAGAATTATGTGTTGCTTGTGGGTCCTGTGTAAAGGTGTGTCCAAGAAATGCAATATCTATTCATCAGGGGAAATATGCACAGGTGGATGAGAGCAAATGTATAGGCTGTAGTTTATGTGCAAAGGAGTGTCCTGCTTCCATTATAACCATTAAGAAGGTGGAGGTGGTCGCATGAATAATAAAAAGATTCAGTCCAGAATAAATGTAAGAAAAAACTGGTATGATTATATGTGGATATTCTCGGCAATCTATTTAGTTTTGGGGTTTTTCAATATATTATTTGCATGGCTTGGAATGCTCTGTTTTATAATTCCACTCTTAATATCTGTGACTAGGGGGACTAAGGCTTATTGTAATAGGTATTGTGGTAGGGGCCAGCTTTTTTCGTTACTCGGGAAGAAGTTTGGACTATCCAGAAATAAACCAATGCCAAGGTGGATGGTTTCAAAGTGGTTTAGATACGGTTTTCTAACATTTTTTCTGATAATGTTTCTACAAATGATATTTATAACCTATTTAGTATTTAAAGATGTAAGAGGACTTTCAGAAACAGTAAAAATATTATGGACATTTAGACTGCCATGGAGTTTTGCCTATAGAGTCACAGATATCCCTTTATGGATATCACAATTTTCTTTTGGCTTTTATAGTGTTATGCTGACCTCAACAATTCTAGGGCTTATTACTAATGTATTATTCAAGCCTAGGTCCTGGTGTATCTATTGCCCTATGGGTACAATGACTCAACTAATCTGTAAAATTAAATAAATAACAAGCCAAAAAGTGCCAGATATATTTATCTGGCACTTTTTCTGTACCTGTACCGGGTAC
>JAAYPG010000166.1 GCA_012519905.1 Clostridiales bacterium
ACCATAATAACTATAATTTCTATTTCATTAATAAAGTCTTCAAAGCTTTTAAACTGGTGTTCCACGATTCTCTCTTTCACAAATGGATCAAATACTTTTACGCCAAAAGCCAGGTGCTCATCCATTCTCTCTAATAATTGCAGAGTCGGACTCTCTCTAGTATCATCTACATTCTCTTTATACGTCAAGCCATATAAACCAACCTTAGATATATCTCTTATGTTATGCTCCCTCATAATGTCCCTGATTCTTTTCAAAACATGAGTAGGCATAGAATCATTAGTCTTTCTAGCGGTTAATATTAGGTTAGTCAAATCGGGATAATCACCAACCAGAAACCACGGATCAACTGAAATACAATGGCCTCCAACACCTGGACCAGGCTGTAATATATTAACTCTGGGATGCTTATTAGCTATTCTTATTATCTCATATACATCCATATTGTCGGCTCTGCAAATCTTAGCCAGCTCGTTTGCAAAAGCAATATTTATATCCCTATATGTATTCTCTACTACCTTTGACATTTCTGCTGATCTGATATCGGTTACAACAATCTCTGCCTTACAAAAACTTGAATATAGCTCCTTTACCTTTTCTCCTATATCTTTTTCATCCGCTCCTATGGTCCTTGAATTGTGCTCAAGCTCATATATCATATTCCCTGGTATAATTCTCTCTGGTGCATGAACAAGGTGAACACCTTCCCCAATTATATAACCCTTCTTTTCAATTTCAGGGCGAACATATCTATCTATTGTCCCTGGTGATACTGTAGATTCAATAATTAATATAGATCCTTTTTCGCATACTTCCAAAATACTGTGGACTGCTGAAATAACATAAGAAGGATCTAGCTTTTTAGTTTTTTTGTTGTAAGGAGTAGGAACCGATATAATGTATGTATCTGTTTTCTGGTACTCGGTAGAAAACTCGATTCCATTTATACCTGCTTCTTTATATAATTCATCCAGTCCATCTTCTTCAAAGGTAAGTATTCCATTTTGTAATGACTGAATTAGTTCAGCATTGTAATCTGTTCCAACTACCTTTACTCCACTTTTTGCAAACATTAGTGCTGTTGGCAAGCCTATGTAGCCTTGTCCTATTACGTTGATCATTTCCAAGTTCCCCTTCACTTAGTGCATTAGAGTTATTTCTATTTTAACACTACGTTCTATACTTTGACTAATAATAACCTGGTTAATTTTTTCCCTCTTCATGTAATACAAGCTCCTGAAGCTTTCTGCTAACTCAATATAATTATCTGTAATAATCTTAGCAATCGGATTCCCCTCATGAATCAGATCAGCTCCATATTCTTTTTTTCAATTCTACAAGGAGTATGAAGTAATACTTTAAAACTTTCAAAGTCACCTTGTGGTATATCTTCAATAATATATCCGTTGCTACTTCTCTTTATTTCCCTCCTGTGCACATAACCATTTTTAGATATCATGGTTCCTTTAAAGTAATCACCATTAAAATCAATATCCTTCACTTTAGTCCAATCATAGATTAAAAACGGACCATGTTTATTCATCTGTTCTTTGTTCTCTACTATTACAGTATTATGAGCAGCAGTTAAAGCCATTTTACGCCCTATCTCTGTAGCATAGGAATAGGAGCCACTATCACATAATATGTTAACTCCCTTATGCCATAAGTCTATATGCATCTGATCCATTTGCCCTGGTCTGGTTTTAAAGTCTTTTAAAACCACCATAAGAAACCCTCTGTTGTGCCTAAATGAATATAATCCTGATTCTTTATACCCAACCGATTTCTTATAAATTCCCGAGATAGGCAGTTTGTCTAGTGTCTTATTTGTAAACCATAATATTTCTTCATCATGGTATCCATATTCGTATAGCCTCTCACCTTGGGTAATTACATATATAGCATTAATCACTGATTTATAATCTCTATAATCGCATAATGTTACAGGAAATATTAACGCACCATCGTTCGATCCATAGTTTGGAACATCCCCAGTCTCATCTTGCAAATGATACATCAATAACGCACTTTTCTTTATTAATTCCACACTGTTTTTTGATAGGAAAATTCCTATCTTCTCACTTA
>JAAYPG010000167.1 GCA_012519905.1 Clostridiales bacterium
CAATATGTTCAAATTGTTCGAACAATAAAACCACCATGTTTCGGTGGTATAACCACCTGCTTTGGCGGTTTGAATTTTAACGGAGAGGGTGGGATTCGAACCCACGGTTCCTTGCGGAATCACTGGTTTTCAAGACCAGCTCCTTACAGCCACTCGGACACCTCTCCAAACGTCGCTTAGCTATTGTATCATCACAGTAATCCTGTGTCAAGTAGATTTCGCTCATTCATTTCAAATTGTTTTTATTTTTATTACAATTTATATAAATATACCCCCAGACCCCGCCTAATCAGTTCATTTTCCTTTAACAATTCCCTGGGCAAGTATCATATCCTCCTGGGTGGTAAGCTTAATATTATAGTAATCTCCCTTTACCACTTTTACAGGTTGCTTAACAAATCGTTCATATACCATAGCATCATCAGTAATCCCTTTTCTGTCAGCCTCCACTTCTTCATAAAGCTGCTCATAGGCTTTTCTGATTGCAGAATACTTAAAAGCCTGAGGCGTCTGCGCTTGCCAGATTAACTCCCTAGCCGGGGTATCCCTAATCCAGCCTTCCTTATCGACCAGCTTAATTGTGTCCTTTACTGGTACGGCTACAATACAAGCCTTACATTCTTTAACTTCTTCAATCACTTCATTTATTAAGGCTGTGGATATAAAGGGCCTGGCTCCATCATGGATTAAGACATAATCAGTATTATCTATAGCTATAAGAGCACGGCTCACAGAATCATATCTTTCCTCTCCACCTTCAATAACACTGATTACCTTTTTAAAACCAGCAGGTGCAATAATATGATTAGAGCAATAATCCCTCTGCCCCTGACCACAAACGATAATTATTTCATCTACAAGGCTATCTTCAAATGCCTTAATAGAATAATATAGGACCGGCTTATCCTCCAACATAAGATATTGCTTTGCTATAGTAGCATTCATTCGCCTACCCTGTCCCGCGGCCAATATAATAGCAGTAGTCTTCTCCATTTCTCTCCACCTTAAAATCTATTTTGTGTACTTATTTCCTTCATATAATATAGTCCAAGCTACTAGGCCCCTACCGTTCACCAATTTTTAAGTTAGGAATAGCATTCAAATCAAGTCCACTATAATTTCCTTTGATATATTCATAATAAGCTGCCGCACCTATCATAGCTGCATTATCTGTACAAAATATAGGTGAAGGATAATAGAATTTAAACCCATTCTCCATGCAAGTAGCCTTCATAGCCTTTTGAAGGGCCGAGTTTGCAGCCACTCCTCCAGCTATAGCAATCTTCTTCATATTATAATCCTTAGCAGCAAGGATGGTTCTGCTGACCAAAACATCAATCACTGCTTCCTGAAAGGATGCTGCTACATCAGCTTTGTTTATCTCTTCATGCTTCATCTCTAATGAATTTATATAGTTTAACACGGCTGATTTTAATCCACTAAAGCTAAAATCATACTCAGCTCCATCAATATGGGCCCTAGGAAATTGTATTGCCTGACCATTCCCTTCTTTAGATAGCTTATCAATCTTGGGACCTCCGGGATATCCCAGGCCTATTGCTCTTGCAACTTTATCAAACGCTTCTCCTGCCGCATCATCTCTGGTTCTTCCGATAATCTCGTATTCACCATAGTCCTTAACCAATACTAGATGAGTATGGCCTCCCGATACTATTAAACACAGAAATGGAGGCTCGAGTTCTTTATCTTCTATATAATTAGCCGCAATATGGCCTTCTATATGATGAACTCCAATTAGAGGCTTCTTAGTGGCAAAGCTAATAGCCTTAGCCTCTGCAACCCCTACCAATAAGGCCCCCACTAGACCAGGTCCGTAGGTCACCCCTATGGCATCTATATCATCTAGCGTGATTTCGGCAGTATTCAAGGCTTCCTCTATTACCTGATTTATCTTCTCTATATGCTTTCTAGATGCAATCTCTGGTACTACACCACCATAGAGCTTATGCAACTCAATCTGTGAGGAGATAATATTGGAGCGAACCTCTCTGCCGTTTCTTACCACCGCTGCAGCCGTTTCATCACAGGATGTCTCTATAGCTAATATATTTATGTCCTTTTGTAACATGATTTCCTCTTTCTAATTCTTATTGTCAGGAACATACTCCCAACCAAGAATTTTCCACTTATTGTCCTTATCCTTTCGCATGGTATAACGCCATAGCTCAGATGTCTGACCTTTTTCTGTAATAGTAAATGAAACAAATGCATTGGCATACTCTACACCATCAATTGTGTATTGTTTTTCACTGTCTTTATTTACTACAAGATTATACTCAATCCTTCGATCCAACTGATGCCAATAGGCAATGTCAGTATACAAATCGGCCAAATACTTCTCTTCAGAATTAATGGCTAAGAACTCTTCATCATATAGTTCTCTAATCATTATTGCTAATTCTTTAATTTCTTCATCTTCGAGACCAGAGTATAAAAGTCTTGTCATATCCCCGTGCAGCTTTGCTAGATCTCTTGGCATTGCAGGATAATCATTATCCAGGTCCATTTCCAGTAGCTTTTCGACCTCAGATAATTTTTTCAAAGAAGCTTCCTTCAATTTCTCAGACTGCTTAGATTGATTAATATAAACCAACACAAGTATGACTGCTACTATTGAAATAACAGTAAAAATGGCAGACATGGGTCTTTTTGATTTTTTCATTAGAATACCTCCCGTCTAATTAGATGCTAGCTTACTCATCCTTATCAAATTCTAAGGTAAGAGTCTTTTTATCTCTTCCCGGCTTTGTATTGGGAAATATACGCCTTGCTTCATTTATAAAATCCTCGGGTCTTGTTAAAGAAGGACTATAATGCGTCAACCACATCTCCTTAACTTCTGCCTCCTTAGCTATCTTAGCCGCTTCATGAAATGTCATATGCTTATATTCCTTTGCCTTTTCTTCCTTATCTGCTTCACCGTACATTCCCTCACAGATAAGTAAATCAGCATCCCTTGCATTGTTTACTATTGCCTTAGTAGGCCTTGTATCAGTACAATAGGTCAGCTTAATTCCCCTTCTTTCTGGCCCAAGTACCATATCAGGGGTATATATAACCCCTTCATAATCTATAGTTTCTCCTTTTTGCAGACGGTTCCATAGCTTTACAGGGACTCCATTCTTTTCTGCTCTATCAGGGAAGAACCTCCCCCCTCGTTTTATAAGAATACTATAGCCATAGCAAGTTATATTATGCCTAACACTAAATGCCCGGATAATATAGCCACATAGCTCAATTTCCTGTTCAGGCTTAGTCAGTTCAATAAACTTTAGTTCATACGGAAGCTCAGGCGCTATCACTCTTAAGGAATCTACAACCCTTTTTAATCCTTTAGGACCAATCATATATACCGGTTCAGTACGATCCGAATTGCCCATGGATAATAATAATCCAGGAAGTCCACTGATATGATCCCCATGAAAATGTGTAATACATATGATGTCAATAGAGTGGACACTCCATCCTTTTTCTTTTATTGCTATTTGAGTACCTTCACCACAATCAATCAATAGACTACTTCCATTATATCTTGTCATAAGTGCCGTTAACCATCTTCCAGGCAAAGGCATCATTCCACCTGTTCCAAGCAAACATACATCTAACATTATAAAATCCGTACCTTTCTCAATGTCCACTATACTATCTATATAGTTTATCGACATTATACCATTTATCATAAAACAAATTCTACTATATATAAGATCCTGTCACAATAATTATTTTATAAACAAGATAAAACATATAATATAATAACATATTCTAACCATATTTTCTATAATCTGCATCGGTAATAATATTTTTCTATGGAGAGTTTTATTATAATAGGCCCCGCTTTCCAATTACAACAAAAGGAAGAGAATGCCTAAACCACCCTCTTCCTTTCATTTTAGTAAACCACGTTTAAGTAATTGCGAAACTCTACCTTACATTATGATATTGTACAAGTTTAACAAACCATCGCAGGCACACTTTCGCTACCTTCGCCTCGTAACGGTACATAAGGTGCCAAAGTACGCCACCTAAGTACCGACGGTCTCAGAGTACCTGCTTGTGGTCCTTGTTAAACTTGCACAAGAAACAAGGGTTTTCGTGAGTTTCGCAATTTCCTATAATAGACCACATTAATTATAGTACTTCAAGTTTTTCTATTACCTCCACAGGAATCTGAAAACTATCAGTTATCTTTTTATAGCAATCCTCGCATAGATTGAAGTGGTGAATCTGAGTATCCCAATTAGAAAAATATCCCCACTCCTTTCTAGCCTCAAAGGCATCTTCCTTCAATATACCATTCTCAACCTTTAATTGTTTCCCACATGAATTGCAACATATATGCTTGTCCCCACTCTTATTATGAACTGCTCTTTTCACGACTTATCCCTCCTGATTTGATACAACCAGTAGCTACCCACTGTTAATATCATTATAAGCCTTCTTTACGAATATTTACAGTGGGAATTAATGTATAGGTTCTCTCCACATGATTATGGCATCTTCTATGGGGTTGGTATAAAATTCTTTCCTTATTCCTGCCTCTGTAAATCCTAACTTCTTATAGAGAATAATGGCAGACATATTCGATTTCCTTACCTCCAGAGTCAGCGAGGAGATACCCCTAGCTTTTGCCTGTGTTATCAATTCCTCAAGCATCCTAAAACCTATCCCATGTCGTCTATGACTAGGCTTAACTGCTACATTATATATATACCCTTCTCCAGCAATACCCCAATAACCGCAGTAGCCTACAATTCTTCCCTCAATAATTGCAACAAGATAGTGGTTATTTGGCTCTGATATGGAATTAAGAAAGGAGGACTTACTCCATGGATCAGAGAAGGTTTCCTTTTCTATTGCGTACACTTCATCCACATCCACTGCCTTCATTTCCCTTATAAGCATCTTGATCTCCTAACCCAGCAAGCTCCTATTTGGCCTTGCCTTCCCGATTTATCTTTTCTTATATCCTTTCTCGTTCGGCCTTTTCTCGTTCAGCCCTTTCTCGTTCAGCCCTTTCTCGTTCAGCCTGACTAACCCTAAGATAAACAGGCTGATGCTCTGTAGCTGTCTCAACTCTGTTTTCCTTATAATATATTAAGCCAAGGGCTGCTACTGCCCCGGCTCGTTGCCTGTTCATGTGTAGAGGGGCGAAGCTATGTCCATGCTTAATACACTCTGATATTCTATCTCTGTGAACAGGCACCCCGTCCCCCAGAAATATAACCTCCTTACCCATACTATTAATTTCATCTATAATCTCATCTATACCCACAGCCTTTTGAGGGGAAATTACAATCAGCTTTCCATCTACAAATTCATATAAGCCTGTATATACCTGATCCCTTCTTGCATCCATAATGGGACAAATCATTTTGTCTGTACCATAAAGATTATAGGCCAAGCTATCAACCGTTGGTATGGATATAATGGGCTTATCAAGAGCAAGACCCAAGCCCTTGGCTGTTGCCGATCCAATTCTTAGCCCAGTAAAGGAACCAGGTCCAGCGGTAATTGCGATTGCATTAACCTCAGACAAATCCAAATTCGCCATACGGACTATTTCATCCAACATAGGCAATAGCGTCTGCGAATGCGTTTTCTTATAATTAATAGTATATTCTGCTAGCAAGGCCTCCTCAGATGCAATTGCCACCGAGGCCACAAGGCCTGAGCTATCAAGCGCCAGAATTCTCATGACATTTCACCTTCTTATATTTGTTATATAATCTCAATCTCTCTATAATCATAACCTTTGGACAGGTTCTTTTTTATACTAATATTTGTCCGTGTTCTTGGTAGAATTTCATCTATCAATTCCGCCCATTCTATTAGGCAGACTCCCTCCCCATAGAAATATTCCTCGTATCCAATCTCCTCCATCTCCGAGACATCTCCTATACGATAGACATCAAAGTGGTAAAACGACAGCTTCTCACCCTCATACTCTTGAATTATGGTAAATGTAGGGCTATTTACAGGCTCATAAACACCCAGACCCTTTGCAAAACCCTGCGTAAATACAGTCTTACCCACACCCAAATCACCATTTATGCAGTATACTTGTCCCCTGACCGCCTTACTTCCTAGATTATAGCCAATCTTAAAAGTATCCTCTGCACTAAAGCTATCTATTATCATCTCATTTCCTCATTTCCTTATAACTAGAGTAGTATACAACTTCCATGGACTAATTCACCTTATATTAGGTTATATTAAGCCTGATCTTCTATGGACTAATCAGCTTATTCGTGGATATTATAGCAGATGTATAAAAAAAAAGATAGGATTTCATAAATCCTATCTTTAATAAATTTATTATATCTCAGTTATAAGTTATTAAGCTGATTTACAAGTATGGTATCGCATTGTCAAAGCTTATGCCCCCACTATGGATTTTATTGCCCCACTAATTCTTTTATATATAAGAATTGTTAATAGGGAGACCAGTACCCCCTTAAGAAGGTTAAAGGGTATAACCGCATAGAAAATCAGTGACGACAAATTATTAATTGCAGGATTTACCTTAGTACCCATCTCTATGAGAGCATCAATAGGCATCTTGAAGAAATATGCATATAAAGGAAGAAGCACAAATGCATTCATGAATGCACCCAATATTACCATACATAAAGTACCTATCGTCATACCTTTTATAGCAGACTTAAGAGTCTTATTCTTATAATATACAATACTCGCCGGGACTATAAATGAGCAACCAATTAAAAAATTAGCGAATTCGCCAGTTCCCGCAGTTTGTGTACCTGTTATTACTAAATTTAGTAATATCTTAATAAACTCTATTATTATGCCCGCGATAGGCCCTAATACAAAGGCACCTATAAGTACTGGAACCTCACTAAAATCCAACTCATAAAATGGTGGCGCAAACCAAAGCGGTATCTCAAAGAGCATTAATACTACTGCAATAGCACCTAGTATTCCCATAATAGCCATAGGCTTAATGGACAAAAGACTTGCTGTTTTTTGGTTACTGTTAGAATTTCTCATAATCTTAACCTCTCCTTTTTTAAAGGAAAAATCCCGGTTATAATGGTTCTCTTAGCCATGTATTTCTTTATTGTATTGTATACAATAATAAACCCCCGATATGGGTATCGGGGGCACAAAAGCTAAGTATCGCCTATTATTCTTCTCGCATCCAGACTTTACTGTCGGTTTTGGAATTTCACCAAATCAGTCACAGTGATTTTATATTCTATCTCACCATGAGTCGCGGACTTTACCGCCGGTCGGGAATTTCACCCAGCCCCGAAGATTTACCTTATATTTATTTTATAAATTCATCATACATCATCCACATAGCATTGTCAATTATAGGAGATAACAAATACAATGATTATAAGTGAAGAATATTTATACTATTTGCATAAATTATTTCACCCTTATATGTTAATGTAATAAAAATACATTTATAGTTACTTATAGAATCATAGTCAGACTAATTCTATTTTTTGAGGCATCTACACTCAGTACCTTCACCTCAACAATATCACCTACACTTACCACATCCAAAGGATGTTTGACAAATCGGTTTTTTGATAGTTGTGATATATGAACTAGGCCATCCTGATGAACCCCAATATCCACAAAGGCCCCGAAGTCAATAACATTTCGAACAGTTCCCTTTAGTAACATCCCTTCCTTTAAATCGGTTATTTCCAAAACATCTGTCCGAAGAATTGGCTTAGGCATCTCATCTCTTGGGTCCCTTCCGGGCTTCTCTAATTCCTTAATGATGTCACTCAATGTAATCTCACCAATACCAAGTTCTTTAGCAAGCTTGACCTTATCTCCTACCTTCTTACTTAAAAATGAATCATTATATTCCTCTATATCCCTATTGGAAGTGGATAGCTTCTCTTCCTTTGATGGATCCTCTTTTAAGGGAGCAGGTGACCCAGACATAGCTACTGCCAAGGCCTTAGCCAGTGCTGTATTCTGGGATTTTACCACCAGTCCCGCTTTCTTTTTATCTCTAGTAGTTCTTGATACTGTCTCCTTTTTGGGTTGCTCCTTTAATGAACTTTTTAGTGAAGCCTTGGCCTGAATCTTCTTCACATCCTCTAAGGTCATTCCCAACTTGGTTAAAAGAGCTGTTGTTGCTTCATAGGATTCTGGATGAACACCGGTTGCATCCAAAGGATTATCTCCATTACGAATACGCAGAAAACCAGCACACTGCTCAAAGGTCTTTGGTCCAAGCTTTGCCACCTTAAGCAGCTCTTTTCTATGATGAAACCTACCATTTGCCTCCCTATATGCTACTATATTATTGGCAATGGTTTTATTAACCCCTGATACATATTCTAACAAGGATACAGAAGCAGTGTTGAGGTCTACACCAACCTTGTTAACACAGTTTTCAACCACTCCTGATAAAGCATCTGAAAGTTTCTTCTGATTCATATCATGCTGGTATTGTCCAACTCCTATTGATTTTGGATCTATCTTGACCAGCTCAGCTAAAGGATCCTGCAATCTTCTAGCTATGGAAGCTGCACTTCTTTGTCCTACATCAAAGTTAGGGAATTCCTCTGTTGCAAGCTTACTTGCTGAGTATACCGATGCCCCTGCTTCATTTACTATAACATAACTAATAGGCCTGTTTAGTTCCTTAAGGAAATCAACTATAACTCTCTCAGATTCTCTGGATGCGGTTCCATTTCCAACTGATATCATGGTGATATTATATTTTTCAATTAAATTTTTAAGGACTTTTTTCGATTCCTCTATTCTGTTCTGAGGAGGGGTAGGGTAGATAACAACCGTGTCCAGAACCTTACCTGTAGCATCAACTACAGCCAGCTTACATCCAGTACGAAATGCCGGATCCCATCCGAGCACAATCTGTCCGGTAATAGGGGGTTGCATAAGTAGCTGCATTAGGTTCTTACCAAATACCTTGATAGCTCCATCCTCAGCCTTTTCAGTTAAATCATTTCTTATTTCCCTTTCGATTGCGGGAGCTATTAACCTCTTATAGCTATCTTCAAGCACAGCCCTCAATATGTCATTTGTATGAGGATTGTCCTTTATTATTACCTTCTTCTCTAAATAACGAAGAATTCTTTCCTCAGGAGCTACAATCTTAACTGTTAGCACCTTCTCCTTTTCACCGCGGTTTACAGCCAGCACTCTGTGACCTGCCAGTTTTTCTATATCTTCTTCAAAATTATAGTACATTTCATATACAGTCTCTGCTTTTTCATCCTTAGCTTGAGAGGTTAATTTACCCTCCTTCATTGTGGCCTCACGGATATAGCTTCTATACTCGGCTTCATCAGATACCTCCTCAGCCAGAATATCCATAGCCCCAGCTATGGCTTCCTCAACAGTATTTACCTCTTTTTCCTCTGATAAATATGCCTCTGCCAGCTCACTGATTGGTCTATCTGTATCCTGTGCTATAATAAGCTCTGCCAGACCATCAAGTCCCTTTTCCTTAGCAATAGTTGCCCTGGTTCTTCTCTTTGGACGATATGGACGATATAGGTCATCAACAACCACCATGGTCATAGCCTCAAGAATTTGCTTCTTTAGCTCCTCTGTTAGCTTTCCTTGCTCCTCGATGCTACTTAAAACCTGTGTTTTCTTATCCTCTAGGTTTCTTAGATACACGAGCCTATCATTAAGATTTCTTAGCTGTTCATCATCCAAGGAACCAGTTACTTCCTTACGATACCTTGCTATAAAAGGTATCGTATTTCCCTCATCAATAAGCTTAACAGCTGCTTCTACCTGATGCAGTCCTATGTTTAGCTCTTCCTTAAGTTGTTTTAAAATATCCATTTCATACTCCTCAAATTAATATAGTAGACCCTAGTATATTTCTGTATAATTAGTCACTTTTTACTTATACATTTTATAACATTATTATAATACCAAAAGGATTAATATAAAACAACCTTTTATAAACAGGAAACAAGACAGGAGAAACATTCTCCTGCCTTGCCCCTGACTTATATTTAAATTTGAGATAGTAAGAATTTTTCGTGAACTGCGTTCATTGCTTTTTCTACATGGATTTCATCTATTAGTACAGTAACTCTGATTTCAGATGTGGAAATCATCTTAATGTTTACTCCCACATCATATAAAGCCTCGAACATTTTAGCTGCAACACCGGCATTAGTCATCATACCAGCTCCTACTATGGAGACCTTTGCAACACCCTCCTCAACATCTACCTTCTGACACTTGAGGCTTCCCTGACGGTGACGCTCTATTGTTGCCACTGCCTCCTCTAGATCATCAGAGTTTACAGTGAAGCTAATATCCTTAGTTCCGTCTCTACCTATGGACTGTAAGATAATATCTACATTTACATTATGTCTCGCTAAATGATTAAATAATTTAAAAGCAACACCGGGCTGATCCTCTAATCCTATTACCGCTATTCGTGCTGTATTTTTATCAGAAGCCACACCGCTGACTAACATTTTCTCCATGTTCACTACCTCCTTAACAATTGTACCTTCAGTTTTATTTATGCTGGAACGTACAACCAGCTGCACTCCATATTTTTTAGCCATTTCTACAGATCTATTATGCAGAACCCCTGCACCTAAAGATGCTAGCTCAAGCATCTCATCATATGTGATCTCATCTAATTTCCTAGCTGATGGAACAATTCTCGGGTCGGCTGAATAAACTCCATCCACGTCTGTATATATCTCACACTTATCTGCATGAAGAGAAGCTGCCAGGGCAACTGCCGTTGTATCAGATCCTCCTCTTCCAAGAGTTGTATAATCATCATATTTATTGACACCTTGAAAACCGGTAACTATTACTACTCGCCTATTTTGTAATTCATTTCGTATTCTGTCCGTGTCTATTCTTTTAATTCTTGCATTGCCATATACAGATGTGGTATGCATAGCTACCTGATAGGCATTTAGTGATACTGCAGGTATACCTAGGGCATCCAGTGCCATTGCCATAAGTGCTACAGATGTCTGTTCACCCGTAGTAAGTAGCATATCCATTTCTCGCTTGGGAGCATTGGGGTTAATGTCCTTAGCCATTTGAATTAAAAGGTCTGTTTGCTTTCCCATTGCTGATAATACAACTACAATTTCATTGCCATCCTTATAATCCTCTTCAACCCTTTTGGCAACATTATATATTTTTTCCTTATCGGCGACTGATGATCCACCAAATTTTTTAACTATTAGCATAGCTGCCTCCTAATATTAGTTTTCATACTTATGCCTACTCTTTTCTGTCAAACAAACTGTCAATTATAGTATATCCTTTGAGGATTACATTGCCACTGTACATAGCATCTATCTCATTATAAAGATAGTTATTTTTCTTATTAACTCTACTGTCATAAAGAAGATATGGTACCGGATCATCAGTATGGGTCCTAAGGTGAATCGGTGTAGGATGATCAGGCATAATTAGCATCCTATAATCCTCACCTGACGCTTCCATTCCCTCTACAACAGGCTTAATTACTCTTTGATCAAGGTAATGTATTGCCTTGATTTTATTTTCAATACTTCCCTGATGCCCCATCTCATCCGGTGCTTCCACATGAATATATACAAAATCATAATCCTGCTTAAGAAGCACCTCTAAGGCAGCTTCAGCTTTGCCCTCATAATTTGTATGAAGAGTACCGTTAGCACCAGGAACCTTGATTACCTTCATACCGGCCCCCACAGCTATACCCTTTAATAAATCAACCGCGGATATCATGGCACCTTTTTTATTATTCTTAGCCTCAAAGGATGATAGAGCAGGCTTTGTCCCGGCCCCCCAGAACCATATGGAATTAGCCTTATTAAGACCTTTTTCCTGGCGCTTTATATTAATAGGGTGCTCATTAAGAATATCAAAGCTTTTAATCATCATTCTCTTTAGGGCTTCATCCTTTGGTAGATAGTCGCCTATAACATTTCCTAATATATCATGGGGCTCCTTAAGAGAAGTGACTTCTCCATCTTCCCAAATAGTAAGATGCCTATAACTAGTACCAAGATAATACTTGTAGTGTTCGTCCTCCAGCCCTTCTCTTATTGCTTCCATTAAGATTGCCGCGTCCTCTGTTGAGATTTCACTAGAGCTATGATCAATTATGGTTTTATCCTCATAGGAGCCTCCTTCTGATAGGGTTACCAGATTGCATCTGATGGCAATATCGGTGCCCTTCATATCCACTCCTATGCTTAAAGCCTCCAAGGGGGACCTTCCCGTATAATATATAGCAGGATCATATCCAAGCACCGAGAGATTTGCCGTATCGCTCCCAGGCTTCATACCCTTAGGTATAGTATGAACTAGACCTATTTCTGATTTCCTTGCCAATGAATCTATGCATGAAGTATCCGCTACCATAAGCGGTGTCTTATCACCAAGAGCTGGTATAAGCTGGTCTGACATTCCATCTCCCAATATAATAATATATTTCACTTCCTCAAGCCCTTTCTTCTTTTACTTAAAACCTTACTCGAATACTTCCTAATAAGCCTGAAATATGCTCTTTTTTATCCTTCATATCATTCTCAGTTATTAACGGCGTAATGAAGGCTAATTCATCCTCCACCACTTGAACAAGTTCTATGTCCTCTCCAAATAATTCTTTAATATGAGCCAAGGTTTCCTTATCCTTATTTAATCTAATAAAGAATCTATGCTTTACTGAACCAATGTCAACTAATTCAAGTTTTTTACTAGACCAAATAGTCCAAATGTTTTTATTGAGGTGCTTTGCTGCATCTACCACATCCGCAACAACCGCACTGGCAGTAGGGAGCTTACCCGCACCACTACCATAGAACATTACATCACCTATGACATTTCCTCGTACATATATACCGTTAAACACATCAGACACGCTGTATAGTGGATGATTTGCTCTAATCATCATAGGAGCAACCATTGCATATATATTTTCATCATCCTCTCGGATGCTAGATGCAAATAACTTAATGCTGGCATTTAAGGCCTTTGCATATTTAATATCAACATCAGTAATATTTGTGATTCCTTCTGTATAAATATCCTCAAAATCCACTTGCATGCCGTAGGCCAAAGATGAGAGTATTGCAATCTTTCTACAAGCATCATGACCTTCCACATCTGCACTAGGATCTCTCTCGGCATATCCTAGTGCCTGAGCATCCTTTAAGGCTTCATCAAAACTAACTCCCTCATCACTCATTTTAGTCAAAATATAATTAGTAGTACCATTTAATATGCCTGTGATTTCTACAATCTCATCGGCTGTAAGAGAGTTATTAAGAGGACGTATTATTGGTATGCCCCCACCAACACTTGCTTCAAAAAGGAAGTTTAATTCTCGTTCTTTAGCAATATTAAGTAGCTCTGCTCCGTGCTTTGCCACTAGTTCCTTGTTAGAGGTTACTACACTTTTCCCCTTCAGAAGAGCTTCCTTTACAAAAGTATAGGCTGGGTTGATTCCGCCCATAACTTCAACCACTATCTTAATGTCTGGATCATTTAGTATTATATTCACATCATGAACTAGGATATCCATTATAGGATCCCCTGGAAACTCTTTAAGATCTAGAACATATTTTATATTAATTTTATCCCCGGCCCTCTTTCTAATGCTATCTCCGTTAGTATTAAGAACCTCTACTACTCCAGACCCTATTGTGCCATATCCTAGGACTGCTATATTAATCATCATAATCCTCCATTCCTGTAATATTCAAGTATTATACAAATATTTCTTAAAGCATCTTAAAGTACTATATAAAGCTATTCCCTAGCTAATGTTTTAACATAATGGATACCCTCAAGTTCTTCAATAGTCTCAAGGATTACAGATAAGCTTTCTGTTTGAGGCAGTAGCTCGATGCTGAGTGTCAACATGGCTATCTTGTTAACAGGTATAGTCTGATGGATAGTTAGGATATTAGCCTGTGATTTTGCCACATGATTTAAAACCCTAGACAATAATCCTGGGGTGTCATCCATTTGAATCATAAATGTAACAGTCTTGCCTCTTGTATGCTCATAAAACGGGAAGATATCATCACGGTATTTATAAAAGGAGCTTCTGCTTATCTGAACCGCATCCGTTGCCTCCTGAACGGTCATTACCCTCTCTGAATCGATAAGTCTTTTTGCTTCTACAACCTTTAAAAGCACCTCAGGTAATGCTTTCTTTTTCACGATAAAATACTGTTCTTCTCTCAATATTTCACTACCTCCCAAAGATCAAATTATATCTATGTGTATGCATCACGAATACAATTGTCTTCCTAAGAAAGAAATATTATCATATATTTATAGATAAAGCAATACTAAATTCTTAACTTAGACTTTAATAAGACAACTTTGTAACTTATGCTTTATTAATTCTTATAAAAATAAAATATTTTGTATAATAATAACGGATTCTATAATGATTAGCCAAAGATAGATAAGGTGATTTTTAGGCAAAATAAAAGGGGCATATAGGAAAACCTTATTAGGTTTATACCTATACACCCCTAGCACTATTTAGCAATAACTTCACATCCTATACCTAAAGTATCTTTGATAGAAATTCCTGTAGTCTTGGATGCTTGGGATTATCAAAAAATTCATCGGGAGTATTTTGCTCCACAATCTTTCCCTCATCCATAAATAGAACTCTGGTAGCCACTTTCTTAGCAAATTTCATCTCATGGGTAACAACTACCATGGTCATTCCTTCATCTGCTAAGCTTGCCATAAGATCCAATACCTCTCCAACCATCTCCGGGTCAAGGGCTGAGGTAGGCTCATCAAAAAGCATTACATCTGGATTCATTGCTAAAGCACGTATTATTGCAATTCTTTGCTTTTGCCCACCGGATAATTTATTGGGATAAGCGTCGGCTTTTTCTGTTAGTCCGATTCGAGCCAATAGCTCCATGGCCTTTTTATTTGCCTCTTCTTTTGTCATTATACCAAGCTGTGTAGGAGCCAGGGTTATATTTTCTAAAACACTGAGGTGAGGAAAAAGATTGAATTGTTGAAAGACCATTCCCATCTTCTGCCTAATTTTATTGATATCCACACCTTCATCTGTAATATTTTCATCCCCAAACCATATTTCACCCTCTGTGGGTTCTTCCAGTAGATTCAGACAGCGAAGAAATGTGGATTTACCAGACCCAGACGGCCCAATAACAACAACCTTTTCTCCTCTTTCTATGGTCTCATTAACACCATTTAATACAAGGTTGTTTCCAAAAGCCTTTTTAAGATTCTTAGTTGTAATCACTCTTAGCCAGCCTCCTTTCAATTACAGACATAATCCTTGACAGCCCCATTACTATAACCAAATAACATAGGCCAGCAATAATTAGTGGAGGTAATATGTCCCAAGTTCTTGAGCCAATATATTGAGCAGCCTTTAAGAGATCTGTAACCGCTATAATACTTGCTACAGAGGTTTCCTTAATTAAGACTATAAACTCATTACCTAAAGCAGGAAGAATGTTTCTAACAGCCTGAGGCAGAATTATTCTAATCATGGTCTGTATATAATTCATTCCAAGTGAACGTCCGGCTTCCATCTGGCCCCTATCAATTGATTCAATTCCTGCACGAATTATCTCAGCCACATAGGCTCCAGAGTTTATACCAAAGCAGACGGCTCCAATAACTATTTCATTGGAGTTCCTTGAGGTAAATATCACATTATATATAATAAGAAGCTGTACCATTAACGGTGTACCTCTAATAACATTGATATAAACATTACATATCGATGTGAGCCATTTCATCCTATAATTTGTGGCTGTTACCTTAAGAACTGCTACAAGAACTCCAATCATGATTCCTAATATAATAGCAAAGAAAGATATTAATAGCGTTATTTTAAGTCCCTGTAGATAGGCTAAATATCTCTGATCAGGGACTATTGCATTATAAAAGGACATATATAAATCTTTTGCCCAATCTGCTATAGATGTAAGAATCTTGCTATACCATGCACCCGATAGATACAATTCCTTTCCTCCCTTCCATCTTTCATTTTATAATTTTTATATATAGACAAAAGATAGGGCTGTACTATTTATACAGCCCCCTACAACATTTATAGTACATCGAACCCTTATTAGTTCTTTTTTGTATGTTCAGCAGTAAATTGCTCTATCTTTCCGTCTTTCTTTAATTGCTCTATTACTGTATTAATGTCATCCAATAATTCCTTGTTACCCTTCTGAACAGCTATAGCATACTTATCCTCAAATAATACACCATCTAGAATTGTAAGCTCAGGGTTTGTAGCAACCATGTCCTCGGCAGGGAATTGATCCATTACAATACAGTCAATCTTGCCGTTCTTTAGATCCTCAGCCGCTTGTGCAAACTTAGTATAACGCCTTATCTCTTTTGCTTGGATGTTCTCTTCCACCCAAAAGTCCGCTATATTACCCTGTTGTACACCTACGATTTTATTGTCTAAATCATCTATACTTGCCACTGTAGGATTCTCTTTGTTTACTACAACCACTTCGGTTGAATTAACATAATCAATGGAAAAATCCATCTTTTCTAATCGTTCCTCATCAACAGATACCCCTGCTGCCACAAAGTCTATTGTACCATTTTGCACAGCCAAAAGTGCACCATCGAATTCCATATTCCTGATTTCAAGCTCTTTACCTAAATAATCTGCAATCTCCTTTGCAATATCCATGTCAATACCAACAACCTCATTGCCCTTCATATATTCATAGGGCGCAAAGCCTGCTTCTGTTCCAACTATGATAGTGTCCTTCTTAGAACCACATCCCACTAGAAACAGCGCTGACAGCAGTGTGACAACACTTACCAAAGCAATAATCCTTTTTTTCATTTCATCCTCCAACTCTGCTAAATCCATCTTATGGCTTAGCATATAAATTTACTTTACTACTTATTCTCTTTTTTCTGCAAAGTATTTATCTCTTCATTATTAAGAAGAAAATTACTATCTAATAGTAGAATAAGCCTATCGCCTACATTTGAAATAGACTTTATATAAGAGGTGTCCTGGTCTTTTATTACCGGGGGAACATCAAATATATCGGAATCTTCTAGATCAATTATACCCGCCACATTATCTACCTCAAGGGCTATATATATTCCCTGTACGGCTGTTATCAAATATCTAGTTTCCTCATCCTGTACCTTATCTTCAAATCCGAATTTTCTTCTAAGGCTGTAAACAGGAATATCATTGCCACGTAAATTGATTGTACCCAAAACATTAGTTGGCAAATTAGACGACTTCTTAATATTGACATCCTTTTCAACCGTATTTACATTTCTTATATCTAGTCCATATTCTTCTCCATTAAGCTGAAAAACCGCTTGCTTCATACTCATTAGTAACCTCCTTCGCCTTCTCTTAGGATTACAGCTTGCTAGCCTCTTATCTTCACATGCTCTTAGGATTACAGTTTATTCTGTGCGTTCCATATCAAATATGCATTAATAAATGGATCCAGATTACCATCTAGAACGCCAGCAACATTGCCTACTTCTTCGTTAGTTCTGTGGTCCTTCACCATGGTGTAAGGCTGCAGAACATAAGAACGAATCTGATTTCCCCACCCAATTTCCTTAACTTCTCCACGGATTCCAGATATCATCTCTTGATTCTCTTGCTGCTTCATAAGGTAAAGCTTAGCCTTAAGCATCTTCATTGCCCTATCTTTATTCTGAAGCTGTGAACGTTCATTCTGGCATTGTACCACAGTACTTGTGGGAAGATGAGTGATTCTAACTGCTGATGATGTTTTGTTTACATGCTGCCCACCGGCACCACTGGAACGATAGGTATCAATTCTAAGATCCTTATCATCAATTTCAATTCCCGTATCGTCCTCTATGTCAGGCATTACATCACAGGATACAAATGAAGTTTGGCGCTTTCCAGCTGCATTAAAGGGCGATATTCTTACCAAACGATGAACACCACGTTCAGACTGTAAATATCCGAAGGCATTTTCTCCATTAACCTGTAAGGTAACAGATTTCAGCCCTGCCTCATCTCCATCTAAAAAGTCTAGTATCTCTGTAGAGAAGCCTCGTTTATCAGCCCATCTTTGAAACATCCTCAGTAGCATGCTAGCCCAATCACAGCTTTCCGTACCTCCAGCTCCTGCATGAAGAGTAAGGATTGCATTGTAGCTATCATAAGGTCCAGATAGCATGGTCTTGAGCTTCAATTCCTCTAAATCCTTGATAAACTGATTTAAGCTCTCATCAATCTCTGCTACTAATGTCTCATCATTCTCCTCATATCCTATCTGGATTAAGGTGGCGACATCATCATATTCTGATTTAAGCCTCTTATATTCCTCTACAGTACCTTTAAGATTTGTTAACTCCTTCATGAGTTTTTGGGCCTTATTAGTATCATCCCAAAAGTCAGGCTCAGCCATGATCTGATCAATTTCTGCTATGCGTATTTTCTTTTTTTCAAGGTCAAAGTGAATCCCCCACTTCAACCAGCGGTCTTTCGTAAGTCTCTAAGGTATACTTAAATTGATCTAACTCAACCACTTAATCACCTCTTTATATTAAGATAATATCACGGTATTAATAAAAATGCAATACCAGTGTATATAAATACAATATTTTACTTATAATAAATCAATTATGCATTTCTCCCACAGCAGTGCTTATATTTTCTCCCACTACCGCAGGGGCAGGTATCATTAGGCTGTATCTTTTTACCTGATCTTTTTATTGGAGCATTGGCCAAGCTGTCATCTCTATTTGTACCAGTAACCTTTGCCACCTGCTCTCTTTCTATCTTTTGCTCAATTCTTACACGCATTAAGGCCTTTACGGTTTCCTCTCGTATTGCGTCAGTCATAGCTTCAAACATTTCAAATCCCTGGAATTTATATTCCACTATTGGTTGACGATTGCCATATGCTTGAAGGCCAATTCCCTGGCGAAGCTGATCCATATCATCTATATGATCGTTCCATTTTCTATCAATAGACTTTAGAAGGATTACACGCTCTATTTCCCTTAAGTGCTCACTCTCAGGAAACTGTGCCTCCTTCTCCTCATACAGCTTAACAGCTACCTCCTTTAATTGCTGTATTAGATCATTTTTCTTAATTTTCTTCATTTGATCAGATGATAATACCACCGGTTCCATTGGTATTATTGAAAGTAAAAGGTTGTTGAGGGCCTCTAGATCCCATTCACTTGCAGGCTGGTCCTCACTAATACAGGTATTCACACAACCCTCTACAGTATCGGTTATCATCTTATATATGGTATCTCGCATGCTTTCCCCATCGAGAACCCTTCTTCTTTCTGCGTAAATAACCTCTCTTTGTTCATTATTAACCTGGTCATATTCAAGAAGATTCTTTCTAATACCAAAGTTGTTGCTCTCTATTCTTTTTTGAGCCTTCTCTATGGCATTTGAAAGCATCTTATGTTCTATCTGCTCACCATCGGGTATACCCAGAGAATTAAAGATACCCATAAGACGCTCTGAACCAAAGAGGCGCATTAAGTCATCCTCTAAGGAAATATAGAAACGGGATTCACCGGGATTACCCTGTCTTCCTGCACGTCCACGAAGCTGATTATCAATACGTCTTGATTCATGTCTTTCAGTACCGATAATCTTTAGACCGCCTACCTCTTCTACTCCCTCACCAAGCTTAATATCTGTACCACGACCAGCCATATTGGTAGCGATAGTAACAGCCCCAAACTTACCGGATTCAGCTACTATCTCCGCCTCCATTTCGTGGAATTTAGCATTAAGAACATTATGTGGAATATTTCTTTTCTTTAATAGGGCACTGATTTCCTCAGAGGCTTCTATTGTAATAGTACCTACAAGTACAGGTTGACCCTTCTTGTGAGATTCTTCGATTTCATTTATGATGGCCTGGAGCTTTTCTTTCTTTGTCTTATATACAGCATCCTGCCTATCAATACGAATTACAGGAACATTTGTTGGTACTTCAATTACATCCATACCATATATTTCTCTGAATTCCTGTTCCTCTGTAAGCGCAGTACCTGTCATACCACACTTTTTCTTATATTTATTAAAGAAATTCTGGAAGGTAATAGTTGCCAGAGTCTTACTCTCTCTATTTACCTTAACATGCTCCTTGGCTTCAATTGCCTGATGGAGTCCATCACTATAGCGTCTACCGGGCATAATACGACCGGTAAACTCGTCCACTATTAAGACCTCATTATCCTTAACAACATAATCCTTATCCCTATGCATTAGATTATGAGCTCTAAGTGCAAGTATAACATTATGTTGTATTTCAAGGTTTTCTGGATCTGCAAGATTTTCAATATTAAAGAATTTCTCGACTTTCTTAATACCATCTTCAGTCAGATGAACATTCTTTTCCTTTTCATTGACTATAAAGTCGCCTTCCTCAGTTATTTCTTCCTTCATTATGGCAGCCATCTTAGTAAGCTCTCCACTAGCCTTACCCTTGGTTAGCTGTCTAGCTAAAATATCACACACCCTATAAAGTTCAGTGGATTTTCCACTGCTTCCAGATATAATAAGAGGAGTTCTGGCCTCATCAATTAGTACAGAGTCCACCTCGTCAATAATGGCATAATGTAGATCTCTTTGTACTAACTGCTCTTTATAAATTACCATGTTGTCCCTTAGATAATCAAAACCAAATTCATTATTGGTACCATAGGTAATATCACAGGCATATGCTTCACGTCTCTCATCCTTCTCTAGGCTATTTAATATCACTCCCACCTTTAAGCCTAAAAATTCATGAATCTGGCCCATCCACTCCGAGTCACGCTTAGCCAGATAATCATTAACAGTAATTATATGAACACCCTTTTCTTCCAGGGCATTTAAATAAGCCGGCAATGTAGCCATCAAGGTCTTACCTTCACCAGTTTTCATCTCTGCAATACGACCCTGATGTAGTATTACACCTGCAATTAATTGAACTCTAAAATGTCTCTGTTTTATGGTTCTTTTAGCAGCCTCACGAACAACAGCATAAGCCTCTACTAATATATCATCAAGTGTTTCACCATTCTTAAGTCTGTTCTTGAACTCAGTAGTCTTAGCTCTAAGAGCTTCATCAGATAGCTTTTCGTATTCAGGTTCCAAAGCTTCTATCCGATCTACAATAGGTATAACTCGCTTAATTTCTCTCTCACTATGAGTTCCGAATATTTTATCTATTAATCCCATTTTATACTCACTCCTGTATTCTTAAATCATCATTGTGATTATTCACCTAATATTGTAACATTTCAAGTATTGTTATTCAACTTATTTTTATTTAGTCGAATCTTGACATAGGAAAGGCCGTCGCAAAAGCGACAGCCTTTCTCGCATACTATCGTATTTATTTTGTGAAAAGTTCTACGAACTTCTATCATTCACCTAAATTAATATTCTGGTTCAATGAGACCATAAGTGCTTCCTTTTCTCTTATAGACAACATTTACTTCATTTGTGCTTGCATTTCTAAACACATAGAAGTTATGCCCCAACAGCTCCATCTGCACACAAGCCTCCTCTGCATCCATAGGCTTGATAGCAAATCGCTTTGTCTTTACTATCTTTATTCCATCATCTTCGATATAATCATCTTCAATAAAGGCCTTATTAAAATTACTAGAGGCTTGCTTATGATTGGTTAGTTTGTTCTTATACTTTCTTAATTGACGCTCAATGACTTCCTCAACCAAGTCAATAGAAACATACATGTCATTACTGGTCTCTTCGGCTCTGATAATGCTCCCTTTCACCGGAATTGTGACCTCAATTTTTTGCCTTTCCTTCTCAACACTAAGTGTTACATGAACTTCTGTATCAGGAGTGAAATATCGTTCCAGTTTCCCAATCTTCTCATATACTGCTGTCTTTAAGCTCTCCGTTACATCAATATTCTTTCCACTGATAATATAACGCATAAGATCAACTCCTTTACCTCTATTAGCATATAGTTTATGCTTAATTAAATTATAACATAGTGCAAAAATTGTGACAAGCACTTTAGGATTATC
>JAAYPG010000022.1 GCA_012519905.1 Clostridiales bacterium
AATTTCTTAAGGCGGATGAAAAGAAAAAATAATCTATTAGTTTTTGTTTTAATTAACATGGGGAGCTGTTAAATATCAGCTTATCCACATACTTTCCCTGACTATCTTCCATTTATCTTTATCAAACTTAGCCTTTGCATCCCATCCGATGGCACCAAGACCGCTTCTCCATTTCTTAATAGAAGCTTCTATCTCATCCTTGTCCTTATTGACTTCAATATCCTTTATCTCTATCAGAATACCATTCTCAAAATACAAGTTATCCTTATCTATTAGCTCTTGCTCAGCCAATTCATCGAATGTACCCTCAACAACTTCAAACCCGTATTTCTCCTTTGCTATAGCTAGGATAATTTCTACCTCTATCTTGGAAAGCATTGTCCAATCAGTGGTATCAAATGCAATCATAGATATATTATCATTTAGGGCACTATCCTCTTGATAGATATCATCTATTAATGCGACAAAGCCATCAATTAAATGATTACGGCCTATCAGCTCTATCTTACTGGCGGTTATTTGAGCAGGATATGACTCTAATATTAAGCCATTGTATGTCACTTTTACTCTATCACCTGGCTTTAATATCCCCATATCCACTGTATTACCTTTATCATCAATTATCTCTGCCTCTCTTACTGCTACTGATATCTTATCAGCTGATAAATGCTCGGCAGAGTCCTTATCAGGAGATATTAGCAAAGCTCCATCCGCCCCAATAACATCGCCCTCAAAAACCTGTTCTTCAATAACATCATCCAAGTTTGATTCATTTTCCTTGTTAGCTTTATCACCCCTGGCAGCTTCCTTATCTTTGCTAGGGTCATTATTATCTTCTATGCCTATGTCCTTTAAGGCCGTGTCTAGTTTACATCCAACTAAGCTAGCACTCAATATAAAAAGCATTAGCACAAATAGTCTAATTTTCTTCATCAATCTGCCTCCTCAAGCATTACTCTGCTATTTTAAGATTAGACGATTGCGCCTATAATATGGTTCCAGGAGCACAGGATAGGAATAACATATTCTATTAATATCCTTCTGAGAAGTCCACTACATTTATAAGCATTTCATTATTTAGATATTTTTTTAGATTATTAGCAAACAAATTGACTCTTCTCTTATCATTTCCAACCGAGATTCCTGAACTATGCTGTGTAATTATTACATTAGGCAAATCCCACAAAGGGTTGTCCGCCGGTAGAGGCTCGGGAGTCATTACATCAAGTCCTGCTCCTCCAATTTTATTGTCCTTTAAGGCCTCCACAAGGGCCTCCTGGTCAAGCAGTTCCCCTCTACCGATATTGACAACAAAGGCATCTGACTTCATTATAGCTAGTCTATCCTTTGATATAATACCCTTAGTCTTTTCTGTAGCAGGTAGAGTAAGTACAATATAATCGGACTGCCTAAGTAGCTCATCAATCTCTTCAGTTAGATATATCTTATCAACATAATCAGGTGCTTTAGAGGGCTTTCTCTTTACAACAAGAACCCTTGCTCCAAAAGCCTTTGCCCTAAGAGCAACCTCTTTGCCTATATCACCAAAACCTATGATACCTACTGTTGACCCATAAAAATCTCTGGCAGAAAGAATAGTGTTCCATCTCTTTTCTTGTTTTAATAAAGAATATTCCTGCAAATTGCGATTATAGGATAATATCATGGCAAATACATGCTCTGCAATCGCTCGGCCGTATACACCGCTAGAGTTTGTCACTAATATATCCTTACTCATATATAGGTCAGGATCAGTATACTCATCAGCTCCCGCACTGGGTAGTTGTAGCCATTTCAAATTCTTAGCCTTCTTCAGCTCATCAGGCCTTGGCCAACCAAATATAATATCAGCCTTAGAAATCATCTCATCTGTTAGCTTGCTGTATGTAGCTATTGTAATGGATGCCCCATTAGCTGCATCCATTATAGTGGATTTTAGCTCATCATCTACATTGAATATTTTATTTGTAATTATTAATATATTAACCTGTTTATTTTCCATGCTTTTCCTCCAGTCTGTCATTGTAATCCGAATACGGTTCCCAGAAGAAGCTATAGTATCTCATACAGCTCCCTTAAATGCTTTATCTCAATGTCTACCTTTGAATCAGTGGTATTTATCAAGGATTTGGGATTGTACCAGCAGGTTGTAATTCCCGCATTGTTACCTCCCTTTATATCAGATGTCAGGGAATCCCCAATAATCATAGTATTATCAGGTTTTAAATTGTTAATCATCTCAAAGCAATAATCAAAGAATTCCTTCATAGGCTTTTGAAAACCCGTTTCCTCTGAGACAAAGATTCTCTTCATATAAGGTTCAATACCTGATTCCCGAATTCTTCTTAGCTGTGTTTTAGTTACCCCATTGGTTACAATATATAAATCATATTTTTTATAAAGGTATTCAATAACTGGAAGGGCATCTTCTATGAAAATATGCTGCATACCAAGTAATTCTTGATATACATCTTCAAAGCCATCTTTATTACCCTTAACCTCAAACCTATCAAATAAGATCTTAAATCTTTGATTAATTACAGTATCCTTATCTATATTACCCTGCTCGTATTGCTTCCATAAATCCTCGTTGATTTCAGCATAGACTTTCCTTATATTTTCATCCAGATGAAAGTTATATTTCTTAAAAGCAAGCCTTAATGCCTCACCTTCGCATGCTGTAAAGTCAAAAATAGTATCATCTGCATCAAGTAATATAGTATTGTATGTCTTCATAACAGTTCCCTCACTTTATAGAATGACTAATATCTGCATTTTACCATTTAAGCTTTACCAATTCAAGAAAGAACATTCACCCGTTAGAACGTGTGCCCACCGGGCACACTAAAAAGAGACAGGAGAAACTTCTCCTGTCTCTTGAAAAAGCTAATAAATTATTCTGTTTCTTCCTTTACAGCATATAGTGCTTCCAGTCTCTTTAGGTGTTCGTACTTAGCTTTTGATTGTTTCTCTGCAGCATCGAACAATTCCTGAGCTCTTTCAGGATTCTTACGTACAAGTGAACTGTAACGTACTTCATTCTTTAGGAATTCCTGATAGTCTTGTGTTGGAGCCTTGCTGTCAAGCATAAATGGATTCTTTCCTTCTGCTAATAATCTAGGATCGTAGCGGAAATTATGCCAGTATCCTGATAGTACAGCATTCTTCTCCTCTGTCTGAGCCAAGCCCATTCCACCCTTGATACCATGGTTGATACAAGGAGCATAGGCAATTACTATTGAAGGTCCATTGTAACTTTCAGCCTCAACCAATGCCTTAATTGTCTGGTTATAATCTGCACCCTGTGCTATCTGTGCCACGTATACATAGCCATAGCTCATAGCAATCTGTGCTAGGTCTTTCTTCTTAACTTCCTTACCTGCTGCTGCAAATTGCGCAATCGCACCAGTAGGTGTAGCCTTAGAGGACTGACCTCCTGTATTTGAATAAACCTCAGTGTCCAATACAAGGATGTTTACATCTTGGCCACTGGCAATAACATGGTCTAAACCACCAAAGCCGATATCATAAGCCCATCCGTCACCACCAAAGATCCACTGTGACTTCTTGGATAGGAATTCTTTATCCTTTAAGATATCCTTACATGCATCACATTCACATGCCTCCATAGCTCTTACTAAAGCGATGGTAGCACCAGAATTCTCGCGTCCGTTGTCATAAGTCTCTAGATATCTTTCAGCCGCAGCCTTAACATCTGCATTTGAAGTTGTTGCAACAAGCTCTTCTATCTTAACCTTTAATCTATCTCTTAAGGTTGACTGAGCAAGCATCATACCATAACCATACTCTGCATTATCCTCGAACAAGGAATTTGCCCAGGCTGGTCCTCTACC
>JAAYPG010000168.1 GCA_012519905.1 Clostridiales bacterium
AAACTCTACCAATCTCCATATTCCTCCTAGATAAACTATAATAATACAAAACATACTACGGAGGAATTTTCCTCCTAGATAAACTATAATAATATTCTTATCATTTGCATTTTGGCTAAAAATATTAGTAGGTAGATTATAAAATCATACTGCCTTTAATAATATTTTATCGATGTAGTCATCTATTCTTACAGGGCCCTCTAATAACTCCCGGCCTACAAAGAGAGAACGGTCATGCCTAGTCATAACAGCCCATTTAACCAGTGATAAACTTCCATTAGTTATTTCTATTCCAGTAATGCATCTAGGATGAACACAGCTTCCATCATTAAAATATAGTATTTCTCCAGGTTTAGGAAAGACTGGTCTATGGGTATGGCCTGTGATAATCATCTGATTATTCTTGTCAGACCAGCTAGCCAGCCTTCTCTCAACCTTGCTTTTTCTTTCGCTATTTTTTGCAGCACTGGTAGGATCTCTTATTCCAATTAATTCAAGAGGCCTCCATAAGTAACGGACTAGGAAACGAGATAGCCTCCAGAAGCTATCATTTAATATATCTGCCTGATGTCCATGGGTTAGAAAAATCTGACAGGGCCTATGTCTATAATCAAGAATTAGTCCTTCGTTTAATTTAATGCCCGGAAATAGAGGTATATGGGAGTTGCTACTATCACAAAAGAAGGATTTGCATTTTGTATTAGAGTATTTTGGATCTCTTTTTACCATGTCATGGTTACCATAGAGCATATGAAACCTACCCTCTCTATAAAACTGAGACATAAGCCAGAAGGCATCACTATGGGTATTAATAATTAAATCTATATTTCGACATTCCCATAGTTCATCCCCATCACCTAGTTCAATATAAGTGAAGTCTCTCTCATAATAATATTGCAGGGCGGCAAAGAAGATATTTTGATTATTAGAGAAATTATCTGAAAAACCACCGTCTCCTCTATGGCAATCACTCATGATTATGATCCTTGAATTATCATCAAAAGGGATTCTTATGGAGGAGGACAATACCTGTGACAATCGTTTATTAAAACCCATTATTATTCCTCCTTATTTATATTTTGCTTATCAAGATATCCTTTTGCACTATCGTATGCATCAAATATTTGTTGGGGCTTACCCATTCTAACTATTTGGTTATACATATGAGGCGATTTTAATTTAACATAGGCTAGCTTATCTAGGGTATTTACATATGATTCGGTTAGATAGTTATAGGCATCGCAGAAGGATTTGTTATTTCTTTGCATAAGGTATTCTGTAATAGAATTTCGTGTAAAGGGCTGTTGAGTATGGGGCTTATCAAAATGAACAAAAACCCTTCTTCCTCTGATTGCATATTCGCTTTCCGAATAGCCTGCCTCAATCAAGCCATCAACAAATGCTTCGGCCATTTCACGATCATATAGATCCAGAATTATATCCATAGTGAGTTCAGCGGGGTGTGAAAACTCAGCAAGCTTAAAACCGGTTAACCACCAATGATAGTCACTTCTGGTGAACATTAATTCTCCATTCTTATGAAAAGCAAATGACATGTTTATCCTGTGTTCATCCTTTACGCAATTATAAAATGTTCCATTGAAAACTCCAGGAATATTAAGATCAGGTCCTGAGCTATAGTAAATCCCCACTTCACCGCCTGTTGTCATTCCATATTGTCCCTTCCAAAATTCAATCATCCACTTCAAACCCTTATAACGAAAATAGATTGGCTCACAGTCAATTATCATACTAAATGTTGCACATGCCTCATCGTAAAGCCTAAAATAACCGAATTTTCTTTGCCAGGAATCCATTAGTGAGTAAAAGATATCCTGTGTTTCATCGTATGCAAAGCCAAAGGGCTTTAAATCACGATTCAAGGCCTCCAATTGTTCTTGGTTTGTTCCTGTTATGTCTGTAATGGGTCGAACAACTTCTTCGTCCTTGCCTTTACTTTTTCTTTTTTTACCAATTCTAAATATGATTGATACAAGAAATAAAAGAAGAAGAGTACCAATGATGACAAGAACCTTGTTCTCTATATATAAACTCCACAAAATAGAAGAGTTGATGATAACTAAAAGCTTCATAGTATACTCCTTTCACATTGCTATATATCATCATATTCTGGATACGGGGAAGATGTTAAAGGATAAGAGAAAATTATGTAATATTTTGAAATATTGAGAAAATTTTATTATGCTAGTATTATTTTTTAATAATGATGTTATGCTATTATAAAGAATATAAAATATGGGGCATAGTCGACTAGCATATTTATATTTAGGCATAAATGTTACCAAATAATATGCTATTACTTGACATTTATTTATGCTCGTATTATTATGTTTGAGATAAACATATTTACCTGATAGCAGGAGGGCTAAAAGTATTGAAACATTATTTTCATGGTGGTATTCATCCAGCTGATGGGACAGATAAATTGTTAAGCAATCAAAAGCCAATTCGTATCTATAGGCCGAAGATAGTAGAGATATCTATGAAACAATCACCAGGCAGTGTATGTGAAGCAATTGTTAAGAAGGGTGACAGAGTTTCTAGAGGAGACTTGATAGGTGAGCCTAAAAGATTTGGCGGGGCAAATATCCATGCCAGTATTAGTGGCATGGTTATTGATGTTAGAATTGATTCTGTATCATTTAGCCAGGATATAGAGATAGTTGTTATAGAAGCTGATGATAAGGAAGAACCTGAATATCCAACTGGTGATTATGAGGAAAGACTCCTTGATCTTTCTGACTATTCTAAAGATATGATTATAGCTAAAATGAAAGATGGTGGTCTTACAGGTTTAGGTGGTGCAGGATTTCCTACTTATATAAAATATGAAACTAAGGAAAAGATAAGCCATGTATTAATAAATGCTGCAGAATGTGAACCTTATCTTACCTGTGACCATATGCTTATGCTGGAACATAGCTATGCTATCATTAATGGTGTCCTACTATTAGTAAAGGCCTCTGGTGCCGAAAAGGCTCTTATTTGTCTTGAGGATAATAAACAGGATGCCGCCCAAGTTATGGAGAGGATTATTTCTGATAAAGATCTTCCTATAGAGATTAAAATATTACCCACAAGATATCCTCAGGGAGGAGAACGTCAGCTGGTTGAGGCAACACTTGGTATGGAGGTACCAGCTGGACAATTGCCTGCCAGTATAGGTGTAATAATCAATAATGTGGGTACTGCCAAGGCTTTAGCGGACATTGTATTAGGTGATAGGCCATTAATTTCACGTCTAGTTACAGTAACCGGTAAGGTAAAGGACCAAGGCAATTATTTAGTTCCTATTGGGACAAGGTATAGTGAGCTTATAGGTGCTTCCGGTGGCTTTACAGCTGATATCAGTAGAGTAATTGAAGGTGGCCCTATGACAGGAACTTGTCTACAGATTGGTGGTAGCCATGAAGAACTTACAGGAAGCATATCTAAGGTTACATCTGGACTATTAGTATTGGAGGATGAGCAAAAGGATGAAACCCCTTGTATCCGCTGCGGTGAATGTGAGAGGGTATGTCCTGCTGGGCTTGCTCCATTTAAAATTGATTTTGCTGCCATAGAGAACGATATTAGTTTATGTGACAAGCTTTATGCTACTGAGTGTATCAGCTGTGGTTGCTGCTCTTATGTATGTCCTGCAAAGAGAGAGCTGGCATACCGAATTACCGAAGCTAAGAAAGAGATTTTTAAGCTTAGATGGGAATCGAATAAATGAATGGAGGACACGGATGAAGCTTAAGGTAGGTAAAGAATTACATGAAGTTGGCCCACATATAGAGATAAATAGGACAAGCAAGGTAATAATGCAAGATGTTGTCATAGCCATGATACCGGCATTATTGGGATCAATATATTTCTTTGGTATCAATTCACTGATTCTAGTTCTTGCCGCTGTTACTACCTGTGTTTTATCAGAGTATATATGGCAGAAAATAAGAAAAGAACAGTTAACAGTTAGTGACTGGAGTGCAGTTGTAACTGGAATGCTAATAGCATTTAATGTTCCATCTACGACTCCTATATGGGCGGTCATGATAGCATCAGTATTTGCCATAATTATAGTGAAGCAGTTTTATGGTGGTATAGGAAGTAATTTTGCTAATCCTGCCCTTATGGGTAGAGCCTTATTGCTTTTTCTCTGGCCTGCCTCCATATCTAATTATGTTACTAGCTATCATGCAGGTACAGATGCCATAAGCTCTGCTACAGTTTTAGGTCTATATAGGACAGGCAATGAAATCACTCAGTTTTCAAAATGGGATATGTTTATTGGAAATATACCGGGATGCTTAGGTGAAACAAGTGCGCTTTTATTACTTATAGGTTTTGCTTATTTATGTTATCGTAGAGTTGTTAATTTAGCTACAACAGGAGCATATATTTTAACAGTACTTATTATGACATTTGTATTTTCTCAAGATGGACTATTTCAGGGAGATATATTAACCAATTTGCTATCTGGAGGACTTATACTTGGAGCCTGCTTTATGATGACTGACTATGCCTCTGTTGCCCCTAGAGTCAAAGTAACCTTGGCTATTATAGCAGGGCTAGTGACAGCTGGAATAAGGATTTGGGGTATGCTTCCCGAGGGAGTGAGCTATGGTATACTTGTAGCAAACTGCCTATCAGGATTAATTGAAACAATAATTAGGCCTCATATTTATGGAGTTAAGATTAAAAAACAAAAATGATATAGATAAGGAAAGAGAGGGAATAATATGAAGGATAATAGATTAAAAGGTATAATTGCATTAGCAGTAGTAACAATAATTGCGTTTGGCGTAATTTATGGTAGTAAGATTTTAGTTAAGGATGAGGCTGCTAATGATTCTGATAAGGAACAGATAGTAGAGGATCTTCCTGGAGCAATTGATGTAGCGGATTCAGAAGGAATCGTATCAGCAAGGGAAATCACTGATGATAGTGGAGCTGTAACAGCTTATTCAGTTGTATCAGAGGCTAGAGGATTTGCTCCTAAGCCAATTACCTGGGAGATTGTTTTTGAGAATGATGCAAAGACTATTAGAGAAGTAAAGGTTGTTAGCCATGCTGAGACTCCTGGATATGGTGCAAATATGGAAGAGGCCAGTTATCTTGATAAGTATAAGGGAATATCTGCAACAGAAACTAGTGAAATTGATGGAATCTCAGGAGCAACGGTTACTACCGATGCGATTCGTCTGCTTGTAAACAATGCTTACGAATTTATCAGCAGCTACGCAGGCAATTAATCATTTCGTGGAAAGGGATGGGTTATGAAAGCAAGATATCCAATAGAAGCATTTGCACTGGCCATGGTAGTTTTTTCGCAGAATATGAAAGATGCCCTGATATCGGGTATTCTTATATTGCTTATAACCACGCTTGGTTTGGTCTTAGATCAGTTGTTTTCTAAGGATTTACCGAGATGGAGCAGGACTTCCTGTATTATAATACTTATTGTATCTATTACCCATTCTCTATTTCAGATTGTATTGATTGCTGTCTTAGGATATGAGATTACGGATAATACTTATATATACCATATCTTTTTAGGTATACTAATTGCCAAACATATTATTGATGCAGAAGGCCAAAGGGACTATAACCGTCTTTTACTTGAAGGAGCAGGAGCATATGCTACCCTCCTCATAATATCTATAATTAGAGAGTTTATGGCCGAGGGAGCCATACATGGTTTTGAACTACTTGATTTTTCATACAAATCCTATGGATTTTCCCTTGTTACAATAGGATTCATATTATCAGGTATGGGAATTGCTATTCTAAATAGGATATTTTACAAGAATAGAGACCTTAAAAGAACTGAGTCCTTACTGGTCATTATTCCTGTAATTTTTCTTGTTCAGCCTTTTGTGATTGACAGTATAGATCCGACGGTTAGTATGGTTATAACCATAGTTATAACCTTGGTTTGCTTTTATTCAATTAGAAAATATCTTGTGTTTTCACGACTAAGTAAGGAAATCAAGAACATGCCTATAGAGCTCTTATCCATAGGTATGATTTATATGATATTTTCTATGTTTTAAATATGTAAAATAAATATGGAGCTTAATGATGGAGCAAGTGTAGCTACCCGTAATCTGGCAAATTAACACTTGCTCCTTATTATCGTAGGGTATAATATTATGAAAAAGAATGATTTTTATTTGATAGGGGCCCTTCTGCTTATAATTGCTTTATCATTTTTAGCTATCCAGATATCAAGGAAAGATAAAGTAAAAGAAGGAAGCAGGGTTTTGGTAACAATTAATGGAGAAGAAGATAAGAGTTTTTATCTTAATGAAGATACTACTTATAAGATATTACATGAGAATGGGGAATGGAATACACTAGAAATCAAGGATGGTTATGTCAGGATGGTAGATGCTAGCTGTCCCGATAAGTTATGTGTAAAACATAGAGAGATCCATGATGACAACGAATCCATAACATGCCTTCCCAATAGGGTTGTTCTACGAGTTATTGGTGGCCAAAAGAGCGAATTAGACGGTATTGCAAATTAAGATCTATTACAAAGGAGTAATAATGAAATCAAATAAAATAGCTTTATACGGTTTGTTTATTGCATTGGCATTTATATTCAGCTATATAGAATTTCTTCTACCTATTCCCTTTCCGGTACCAGGTATAAAGCTTGGATTGGCAAATCTCGTTATTATCATAGCTTTATATGGTATCGGTGTAAAGGAATCCTTCGTTTTATCTATGGTTAGAATTCTTCTTGTTGGCTTTACCTTTAGAGATCCATCTACATTGATATTTAGCTTTGCAGGAGGAATCTTAAGCTGGCTCACTATGGTTGGATTTATGAAGCTAAGGCTCTTTTCTATGGTTGGAATCAGTATAATTGGCGGTATTGCTCATAATATTGGTCAAATTATAGTAGCTATTATCTATGTAAATAATACCAGCCTTATTTATTATTTACCCTTATTGATGATAGCTGGAGTAGTTAGTGGAACCTTGATTGGTATTTTGGGGGCAACTATAATTAAAAGACTAAATAAGTTTCTTAATTTATAGA
>JAAYPG010000169.1 GCA_012519905.1 Clostridiales bacterium
AAATAATGCTCCTATCTGGATTAGCAAGTATTTATTGTACTTACTAACAGATAGGAGCATTTTAGCCAGATAGACTTATATTATTCATAGCTTCGTCTACTACGATAATAGACTGATGTTGCAAGGACTCCTAACAGCAATATAACTATACACAAGACAAATGGTAACGCCCTTGAGATATCACTAAGCACCCCACCAATATAACCAAAGGGTACACTTACAAGCATTACTGTTGTCTGTAGTAGTGCCATGATTCCTGAACGCTCCGTAGGATCCACATGGATAGCTACTAGAGATTCTCTGAGGGTGTGAAGTATAGCCATACCCAGAGCCTCAAATAATAAAGAAAGCGATAGTATAACATAACCCCATACTCCTGTATCGGTTATTGTTATTAGTAATAGGCAGCTAATAATAGTGCTTACAAACCCTCCATAAAGGGGCCACTTCATCTTGGATTGCTTCATATGTGCGATTATTGTAAAGAACAGAATTATCGCTAGTATGCTTTTGGCCATTGGAAAGATTGGTAGCAAGGTGTCAGGTACACCTATTCGCCTTGATGCAATAATCTGCCAGAAGGTCATGCTAATCATTGCTACAATTTCTACTAATATGCTTATAATTATTGCAAATTTTGTACCTCTAGAAGCAAGTATCTTTTTAATTGCACTCCTATATCCTGATAACATCTCTAACCAGGACATATTACGGGTTGCCTCACGCCTTATTTTACCCATGGCAGTTTCTGTAGATAGTTTGTATAGGATTAAAATCTTCGCAGTCATAATTATAAATGAGTTAATATAAAGTATCCGTATTGCCGGAACCAGTGTAAGCTTTGCTACTAGAATTGAAGATATGGGGGCAAATATTGCAGACATATTGCCAAATATCATTACCCATGAATATATATGGGTTATCTTATCCTTTGGTGCATCCTCAACCAATAGACAATCCCATGATACTGTGGTTATCTTCATGGTACCATTAAGCAGAGCCGCTACCACAAAGAACCAAAACCCTTGGCTAGACGCCCAAATCAAGCTCGGAAGACTCCAGGCAATAAAGTCAAATATTGCTGTACTTAGTCTTCGTCCCATCTTATCAATTATCGCTCCTGATATGAAAGCGAATATCATCTGAGAAAACATATAGATAGAGGTTATAATACCGACCTCAATATCACTCATGCCAAAGGTAAGCATATATACTGATGCATAAGGAATACACAGATTCACGGATAATCCCCACATAGGTTCTGTATATACACTAGCCCTTGGATTGCCCTTTAGCTCAAAAAGGGTACGAAGCAGGGGGTGCTTTTGTAATCTTCTCTTCATGTCTTAGTTGTTCCTTTCGCTAATCTCTAGTAAAATATCATGCAAAAAAATAACCCCACATATGAAATAAAGTGGGCCCTGACTTCGATTATACCTATTAATATAGCAAAAAGCAACCCAATTCGACCTTATATACATACGGTCTAGTTATAAAATTAACTCTAGTTCAATCAAGAATTGAATTTTCTCTATATTCAGCCTGCATAATAACTTCTAACTCATCAATTTGTTCTTAATCTCTATCCCTCTTGGTGTAGCAGCAAGACCTCCCTCACCAGTCTCTCTAAGCGTTCTAGGTAGAGATTCACCAACCTCTCTCATAGCATCTATAACTTCATCCGGGGGAATCTGGCTTCTAATTCCAGCAACCGCCATATCTGCGCTGGAAATAGCAACAACTGCTCCTCCCACATTACGTTTGACACATGGAATCTCAACCAGTCCAGCAACTGTATCACATGCCAGTCCCATAAGATTCTTTAAGGACATAGCTGCTGCATGGGTAATACACTCTCCATCCCCACCATTAAGATAGGCTAATGCTCCGGCAGCCATGGCACTGGCAGAACCAATTTCAGCCTGACAACCCCCTGCTGCTCCTGATATAAAAGCTCTGACTGCGATTACCTGTCCTATACCAGCAGCCACATACATTGCCTCTATCATCTGCTGCAAGAAAGCACCAAATTGTTCCTCATAGGTTAAGAGCACCGCAGGTATTACACCACAAGCTCCCCCTGTGGGTGCTGCTACAATCTTCTTCATACAGGCGTTGGACTCTCCCATTTTCAATGCCTTTGACATTACCTCACCCATAAAGGGACCAGCTAGAGTCTTTCCCTCAGAAAGAGCACGGCCCATTCTGGCACCATCCCCTCCAACCAGACCGCTGGTTGAGGATAAGCCTTCCTCATAGGCTATGTCTGCGCCCTTCATGGCCATATATAGCTGCTTCATCTTCTCAAAGGATTCCTCTTCTGTCACAAGCCTCTCCTCCATATCATCTTCAAGAACTACTCTCCAGAAGGGCTTATCCTCTTTCTTGCATTTATTTAATATCTCAGCTAAGGATCTAAAGCTCATCATCTACCTCCATCATCGGTCTATCATCGATATCTGGTACCTTCTATGCTTCTACTGCATTTACATAGGTTACCTTTTTAACACCCTCAGCATTACTTAGCAAGACTAACAGCTCTGATGGAACCTCCTGATCACATTCAATAATCATAACAGCATTGCCGCCTCGTTTATTTCTTTGAATCTTCATGGTTGCAATATTGATGCCATACTTGCTAAGTAAGGAAGTAACCATGGATACATGTCCTGGTTGATCAATATTTCTTATTATTAAGGTGGGATAAGCAGCAGTAATGTCCGCTTCAACCCCGTCTATCTGATTAATTACTATGGAGCTTCCTCCAATTGAGGATGCTATAATTTCCATCTTATTGCCCTGTATACCCACAAGCTTTAGCATTACTGAATTGGGATGGGCATCTCTAAGCTCAATCCCTTCAAATTCATACTCCAGTCCGCTTTCCTTAGCATAAGAGAAGCTATTTGGAATTCTCTCATCATCCGGCATCATTCCCAGAAGTCCCGCAATCAATGCCTTATCAGTTCCATGTCCTTTGCCTGTCAAAAGGAATGAACCGTGAAGATAGATTTTAGCCTCTTTTATCTCCTCACGCATAAGCTTTCTGGCTGTATATCCTATCTTGACCGCCCCTGCGGTATGGGAGCTGGATGGACCAACCATAATTGGTCCCATTACATCAAATACATTCACAGCATATCCTGCCTTTCATTTACAATTCTACCTATTATTCTGTCCAATTTTGAACCTCTTATGACTAAAGTCACGGTCCACAGCCTAGTGTTTATCCATAGATAGTCTCATATATGTACTCAGCATATTTGCCTGCTACATTGACTCCCGATACACTCTCCATAGCACCAAAGAATGCATTGGAGTTCACCTCACAAACTATCGGTTCACCCTCTTGTCCATATAAAATATCTATTCCACAGTAATCAAGCTCAAGAATATCCGCCACCCTCTCAGATATCTCTCTAAAGGACTCTGAAAGTTCGATGGGCTCTGCAACTCCTCCTAGCTCAATATTTGATCTAAAATCAGTTTTGGAGGTCCGTTGCATAGCACATACGGCTTTGCCTCCAATAACAATAACCCTTACATCCCGGCCTCTACTTGAAGCAATCATCTTCTGAAATAAATGTGACTTAAGCTTGACCTTTTCCATGAGTTGTAGAAGCTCGTTTCGGTTATTAGCACAATATACCTTAGCACCTAGCGAACCGTAACACTCCTTAATTACACAGGGATAACCTAACTTTTCCTCAATCAAATTAATCCTTGGCATTACCTCATCAATGGTTGCCTCTTCATTGTAGCAAAGAAGCCCTCCTATGGTATCTGGCATACTAATACCATGGCCTGCCAATCTGATATGGGTATCCATCTTGTCATCACATAAGCGGATGGCCTCATGTCGGTTAAAAAGTCTTATCCCTTCCTTCTCAAGCAGTGATGAGGTATATTTATCCTTGTCTAGATAAATAACAAAATCATAGTCCTCTATGAATGACTGGACATTCCCTTCTATAATCATAGCAGTATCTATACTATTTTTCTTAATATCAACCACTACCCCTAGTTTTTCAAATTCTTCCTTTAGTCTTTTTGGTTGATTTGATGCCGATATAAGCCTTGAATAGGCATTAACTAATATAAGTCCTCTTTTCAATCAGGCTTCTCCCTTCAGTAAAATAATTCGCCAAATTTCCACTTTATATTATCATAAGGATAGATAAGTATCAATTAAAATTATAGGCTGTAACTATACTATCCCTTTCCTTAGTTCTATCATTATAATATTCATATAGTGATATAGCCAGAAAGCTTCCTGTTATATTAGTAACATTATTAAAGCCCATGTTTTGAAGTGCTAAGGTCGCATTGTAGCTTCGTTGACCACTCCTGCAATGCAAATATACAGGCTTGTCTTTTGGGATTTCATCTATTCTATCTCTAAGCTCACTCAGCGGAATATTAATCGCGCCCTTAAGATGTCCTTTGCTATACTCATAAGCTTCTCTTACATCTATTATGACATTTTCATCTTCAACAAGTTCCCTTACCTGGTCGACATTCACTTGCTTGTAATCTCCATTCAGGAGATTCGAGCCCACATAGCCCGCATAATTAACGATGTCCTTTGCCGTTGAAAAGGGAGGTGCATAGCTTAATTCTAGATCCTTTAAATCCTCTACTGTCCCATTAAACTTTATAGCTGTAGCAATTACATCTATACGCTTTGTTACATCACCTTTGCCTATGGCCTGAGCTCCTAATATCCTCCCAGTTGGAATTTCAAAGAGAAGCTTAAAGAACATTGTCGCTGCATCCGGCATAATTCCCACCTTATCGGACAGAACTAGACTTACAATATCGTAATTAATTTTCAAATCAAGAAACTTAATCAGGGATTCATTTAATCCAGTAGATGCCCCATTGTAATCAAATACCTTTATAGCTGATGAACCAATATATCCTTTATTTGTTGTACTCTTATTATTAATATGATCAGCTACAAGTCGGGCCTGCTTTAAGGCGGGACCCGCTAAGGATACTTTGGTCGCCTGCCCGGTCAAGGCATGATATACTTCAATCGCATCACCTATTGCATAGATATCCGGGTCATTAGTCCGATAATTACTATCTACTTTAATAGCCCCTGTCTCACCAAGCTCCAGACCCGCTTCTTTTGCAAGGCCTGTTTCTGGTGCCACTCCTATAGCCATTACTACCGCTTTTGCATGGACAGTTTTTCCTGAACCTAATACAACCATATCTTCATCAAATCTCTCTACCCTATCCCCTAAGATGAGATTTACATTGTGATCTGTTAATA
>JAAYPG010000170.1 GCA_012519905.1 Clostridiales bacterium
GAGCATACGCATTTATCCCATACAGAGCAATCCATATTAGGATATTACTATTATGATACAGTATTACTTAATTTATACATAAATAATTTAATTTAACAAATATTTTTATTGGATAATAGAAAATATTATGTTATAATGTCCGCGATATAGCGATTAGTAGCCTTGTGTATGAGCTCCTAATTGTATATATTATAATTATCACAGAGAAACTGGGAAGGAAGAATAATATGAGTCTACTACAAGAGTGGAGAGATTTCGCCTATTCCAACGATATGAACAGCAGGCAAGGGCAGATGTTCTGGGCGAATTACTTTAATATCGAGAAGGAAATCTATCAGAAGCTTCTTGCAAATCCCGATAAGGTATGGGAGGGTACAGTTGAACAGCTGGCCGAGGAGTTTGATACAGAGCTCAAGTATTTTGTGGGCTTTCTAGATGGTGTGAACGACAGCCTTATAACTGCCAATCCTATAGAAGAAATGGACAAGGACACTAAGGTTAGCCTTGCATACGATAAGGAGAAGCTTTACTATAACATGGTTGGAGCAAAAGCTGATTGGTTATATAATCTTGAGGAATGGGATGCCCTACTTACAAGTGAGCGTAGGAAGGAGCTATATAGGGAACAGAGAAGTTCAACCACTATAGTAAAGGATAAGAAAATAGGAAGAAATGATCCCTGTCCTTGTGGTAGTGGGAAAAAGTACAAGAAATGCTGTGGCTTCAACGCATAGCATTAATCATATGAAATAATAATAAAGGATAAGAACCTATAATGGGGACTTATCCTTTTCCTTATAATCAATATGTAGAAGGCGGTAATTATTATACCGATGCCTTCTGTCTATATAATAAATATTCGGCATATTTTTTTAAATCTTTTATCTGTTTAGGATTAAGCTGCTGATATATATCAAAGAGTTCAATGGTATCCTTATCCAAGATCTCTTCTTTGACAGGCAGATGTGAACCTGCTACTCCCAAGAGATAATCGCAGGAAACCTTAAAATAATTGGAAAGCATAATTAG
Source organism: Clostridiales bacterium (assembly GCA_012519905.1). Taxonomy (GTDB): domain Bacteria; phylum Bacillota; class Clostridia; order Lachnospirales; family Lachnospiraceae; genus Mobilitalea. Next base: position 1,030 of record JAAYPG010000170.1, read on the forward strand.
CTTTTCAAAGGATGGTTCATTCCTCTTAGATTCATAATTTGATATAGCAGTTGGTTTAAGTCCCAAGATATTGGCCAATTCACTCTGTGTTAGATTATGGTCCAATCTCAGCTGCTTCAAACGAACATGAAATTTCATAGTAACCTCCGATTTCAAGATACTTACTGACTCATTATATAATGTTTAAAAAACCATTGTCAATCACTATAATAAACTTTAGATGCCCATTTTTCTAAAGGAATAATGATGTCATAAATAAAAAAATCTCCTGCCTTGACTATACTTATTTTAAACCTTATGATTAAAATAAGCTGATATTTCAACCTAATATTCAGTCATTGTGATAAATGAATCCGAGTAGACAATTGCTTTATCGGATAATACTTAAAATACGGAGTATATAGATGAGAAAACATAAAAAGAAGGATATGTATATAAGCTATGAGAAGTCCTACCAAAGCCGTAGAAGAGGGCGCAGTAATACATTTGCAAATGTAATATTAGTGGTTATATTGGCTGTATTATTAGGTATTGGTACCTATTATGCTATCCGAATACAGAGCGGTGGGGACTATCGTTTGAATAAAGAAAAGTATTTAGCAGGTGATGCGGAGCTTATTCCGGACGATATTATTTCTACCCCTGAACCTATTATTACAGTTACTCCTGATGAGGTTGATGACCAAGAGGAAGATATTCATGTGGAGATTGATTCGAGAGAACCTGTTAAGGCCAAAGGGGTATATGTAACATCCCGCGCTATTATGGATAAGAGAGATGCGCTGATACATCTTGCTGATACTACTGAAATAAATGCGATGGTTATAGATGTTAAGGATGATAATGGTAGAATAACATTTAGGATGGATAGTCCTAAGGCCAATGAAATTGGCGCAACCACAAATACAATATCGGATATAGATGATTTGATTAAGCTTTTAAAAGAGAAGGGCATATATCCTATTGCCAGGATTGTAGCCTTTAAGGATCCATACCTGGCTGAGAAGAAGCATGAGCTTGCCATAAAGAACAAGGATGGCTCTCTATACAGAGATAATAACGGAGAATGTTGGATTAATCCCTATGAGAAAGAGGTATGGGATTATCTGATTGAGGTATCCACTAAGGCAGCTGAAGCGGGCTTTATGGAGATACAATTTGACTATATACGTTTTTCCACGGGAAAGGGTATGTTTGAGGCTTATTTCGGGCCCTTAGCAGAGGAAAAAACTAAAGAGGATATTATTTTAGAATTCACTAAATATGCATACGAACAGCTAAAGCCCTTAGGGGTATTTGTTTCAGCTGATGTATATGGAACCATTATTAGCAGTAGTATTGATGCAGGCCTTGTGGGACAAAATTATGTGGAGATGGCGAAACACCTTGATTATATCTGCCCTATGATTTATCCTTCTCATTTTTCTGCAGGTAATTATGGTGTGGCCCATCCAGATTTAGAACCCTATAATATTATCCGTAAGGTGCTGACTGCATCAAAGACAAAACTGGATGAGATACCTGAGGGCGAGCATAGAGCTATCGTAAGACCCTGGCTTCAGGATTTTACTGCTACTTGGATTAAGAATTATCAGGTTTATGATGGATTGCAGCTACGTCATCAGATAGCTGGGGTTTATAGTGTAGGCTATAGTGAATGGCTATTGTGGAATGCTGCCTCTAATTACTCTGTAGGTGGACTTTATGGGGATTAGAATGCATAATTTGTACCTCTAATTAATATATTCTAGTATAGGTTGGCTCGGAGGTGTCAAATGAACAAATCCTTTTCTAAGAACACAAGAGTTATATATATATTAGAGGCGTTAGTATTTTCCTATATTATTACCGGACTACTATTGCTAATTATTTCATTCTTAATGCTAAAGCTGGAGCTTTCAAGTGTTGTTATCAGTGCTGTAATCAATTTTATTTATATTGCTTCTGCCTTTACAGGGGGCTTCTTTATAGGTAAAAAAGCCGAGCAGAAAAAATTTATATGGGGCTTATTTGTTGGGGTAATTTATTTTATAATCCTAATGCTGGTTTCCTTAATGATGAACCGTGCAGGAACACTACCCCTAGGAAGTTTATTTACCGTCTTTATTATAACCGGATTAAGTGGTATGTTAGGCGGTATGGTTAGCTAGTTAATGATATAGGTGCTGTGGCTATGCCTCAGCACCTCAGCTTAATTATAATTTAATTGTATTTTATCTTTGGATTGATTATACTATACATAAATTAATAGAGGGGGAGCTTATGAAGCGGGTTTTTATTACTGGGGCCCAAGGACAATTGGGACTAGCAATAATTGAATTATTGAAGGACAAGCAGGAGTATGAACTATATCTTACAGATTCCCGTCCTGACTTAGAAGGAATAATTAAAATGCTTGACATTACAGATGAGGCTTCGGTCAAATCTGAAATTTTAAGCTTTTATCCTGATATTATTATAAACTGTGCTGCCATGACTGCAGTGGATTTATGCGAGACCGAGAAGGAGAGAGCTTATGCTATCAATGCACTAGGTCCCAAATATATTGCCAAGGCAGCAAATAGTATAGGGGCAAAGCTAATTCATATTTCTACTGATTATGTATATGATGGACAGGCCCAGACTCCCTATACTGAGGAAGCTGTGCCTAATCCCATCAGTGTGTATGGTAGTACCAAGCTTGTCGGTGATAAATTTGTTATGGACTATTGTCCTAAGGCATCTATTATTCATACATCGGGGGTATATGGTGAAGGAAAAAACTTTGTAAGAACCATGCTTAGACTAGCGGATGAGGATAGGAAAATTCGTGTTGTCTCTGACCAAATAGTGACACCCACCAGTTCTATGGAGCTCGCTAGAGTTATTGTGTATTTAATGGAGACGGATAGCCATGGAAAGTACCATGCTACATGTGAAGGAAGCACCAACTGGTATGAATTTGCCTTAAAGATATTCAAGATTGCAGGAAAAGAGCCATCAGTTGAGGCTATAAGTACGTCAGAATATCCCACGCCGGCAAAACGCCCAATGTATTCTGTGCTGGATAACAAAAAGTTAAGAGAAGTGCATGGATATACAATGAAAAAATGGGAGGATGCCCTAGAGGAGTATCTGCGGAGGATTTAAAACAAATATAAGACACAACAGGTAACCAAATAAAACAGATAAAAGAGAAAGGCTAGATGCTATGAGATATGAGGAATATACAATAGAGGGAAGAAATGCTGTCCTAGAGGCTATTCGAGCAGGTAAAACTATTGACAAATTGTTTGTCCTTAGTGGAAGTCAGGATGGTCCCATAAGAACCATTACCGATAAGGCTAAGAAAATGGATGCAATCATAAATTTTGTGAATAAGGAACGATTGGATCAGATGTCCCAAACCGGGAAGCATCAGGGTGTAATTGCATATGCTGCAGCATATGAGTATGCTGAAGTTAATGATATATTAGCTGCTGCAAGGGAGAAAGGAGAGGCTCCCTTTATATTATTACTTGATAGTATTGAAGACCCGCATAATTTAGGCGCTATTATTCGTACAGCGCATCAAGCGGGAGCTCATGGTATTATAATTCCCAAAAGACGTGCTGTAGGATTAACTGCCACTGTGGCAAAGACCTCTGCCGGGGCTATCAATTACCTACCTGTAGCCAAGGTTACTAATCTATCTGTGACAATCGAGGAGCTAAAAAAAGAAGGTATGTGGTTTGTATGTGCAGATATGGATGGTGAGATAATGTATAAGCTTGACCTAAAAGGTCCTATTGGTCTGGTAATAGGAAGTGAGGGTGAAGGTGTGGGAAGGCTTATTAAGGAGAAGTGTGACTTTATTGCCAAAATCCCCATGTTTGGTCAAGTGGATTCCTTAAATGCTTCAGTGGCAGCAGGTGTACTTTCATATGAAATAGTAAGACAGAGGCTAAGTTAATGACATCTTCTTAGCCCATAATGGCCTGTTCAGACATAAAACAAGGAGGTGGTTGGATGAAAGCTAATACGAATTACAGTGTCATGTCCGATGAGGATATCGTGGATAGGATACAAGATGGGGATCGTCCTGCCATGGACTTCCTATTTGAAAAATATAAATATCTAGTAAGAAATAAGGCTAAGGCATTATTTTTAATCGGTGGAGATAGAGATGATTTGATTCAAGAGGGAATGATAGGGCTTTATAAGGCAATACGAGATTACCAAAGGGATAGACAGAGCTCTTTTTTCAATTTTGCCGACTTGTGTATATCAAGTCAGATTTATAGTGCTATTAAGGCCTCCAATAGAAAGAAGAACATACCGCTTAACACATATATATCAATTTACTCACCCGTAGCTGGTGGAAATGGGGAGGGTACAGAGAAAGAAACCCTAGTTGACATAATGTACCAAGATAAAGGTTTAAATCCTGAAGAATTGGTTATTGACAAAGAGAATACTAGTATGATAGAATATGAACTTGTAAGACGCTTAAGCGACCTAGAGAAAGATGTTCTTAGCTTGTATATGCAGGATTTAAAGTATGTGCAGATTGCCAAGGTACTTGGTAAGGAGCCAAAAGCTATAGATAATGCATTGACAAGAATTAAGGCCAAGCTTAATCAGGTACTGAAGGATATAGAAAATCAGAATGCATAAGCAGTCATTTTTAATGTAAAGGACTATGAGTCTTTATACATTGCTGTTGTAGCTCAGTTGGTAGAGCACCTCATTGGTAATGAGGAGGTCAGCGGTTCAAATCCGCCCAACAGCTTATCCACTCAGATTATATAGGGTGGAGACCTTGTTCCCTATAAAAGACGGAACAATGAAAGCATCGAGGTGTGGCTCAGTTTGGCTAGAGCGCTACGTTAGGGACGTAGAGGCCGCAGGTTCGAATCCTGTCACCTCGATTTTTTGTTACCCAAAAATATACGATTTTTTGTTACCCAAAAATATATATTGACAATGTAATTTTCATAGGGTATACTACATCCAACAATCATATCGGATTACTAGGAACTAAACAAAGGGCTGATAGAAGCTTCGGAAAGGAGTTTATAGATGAGAACATCTAACATCATCATGTGCAATATGTCTAACATGTTTGGTATGTGTGCTATGTACGACATGCCTTATATCATATTGTGCTCTGATAGATGAATGTGGTGTTTTCATTATTGAATAAGCTCTTATAATTTTTTATCATAAAAAGGGACTATAGAAAACCAACAGGAAGCTATCAGCTATCCTGTTTTTTTCTATAAACGATGATTGTTACATAGCAATAAATGATAAAATAACTGAGATATAAAAAATGCTAGCGGAGGTGGGTTATGGCTTATCAGGAACCAATGATTGAGCTGATTGGATTAGGAAAGACTTTTGAAAGCAAGAATAGTCATGTTAAAGCCTTAGAAGATATTAACCTGACCATATATGAGGGTGAAATCTTTGGGATTATTGGACTAAGCGGTGCGGGTAAAAGCACCTTAGTTAGATGCATTAATTACCTAGAAAGACCAACGACAGGGAAGGTTATATTTGACAAGATTGACTTATCTGAAGTGGATGACTATGAATTATTAAGGGTAAGGCAATCCATGGGTATGATATTCCAACAGTTTAATCTTTTAATGCAACGTACAGCACTGCAAAATATCTGCTTTCCCTTGGAGATTGCAGGGGTATCCAAAAAGGATGCTAAAAAGCGTGCATATGAACTTTTAGAAGTTGTAGGATTATCTGATAAGGCAGGGGCCTATCCAGCGCAGCTATCAGGAGGACAAAAGCAGAGGGTAGCCATAGCAAGAGCTCTAGCGACAAAGCCCAAGGTACTTTTGTGTGACGAAGCCACCAGTGCATTGGATCCGACAACCACGAGGTCGATTCTTGACCTGCTAAAGGAAATCAATAAAAATCTTGGGATTACCGTAGTAGTAATTACCCATGAAATGAGCGTAATAGAAGAGATATGTCACCGTGTAGCTATAATTGATGCTAGCCATATTGCTGAAATTGGTGATGTAGAGGAGGTCTTTATGAGACCCAAATCAAAGATTGCAAAACAGCTAGTATTTTCAGGGGCTAACCATATAGAATCCTTTGTTGGAGAGGATAAGTGCCGTATTATATTTGACGGAAGAACGTCTTTTGAACCTGTGATAGCTAATATGGTATTGGAGTGTAGAACCCCAGTGAATATTTTATTTGCAGATACAAAAGATATTGATGGAAAAGCATTTGGACAAATGGTAATTCAGTTACCGGAGGATGATATCAGTAAGAAACGGATATTTGCCTATCTAGAAACTAACAATATACCCCACGAGGAGGTGATATAGCATGTTTAGCAAGGCAGTACTTGAAATGATAGGAGTAGGTATACTTGAGACGCTATATATGACTATAATCTCTTCGATTCTAGCTTATATACTAGGACTTCCCTTGGGAATACTATTAGTAGTGACTGATAAGGATGGGATAGCTCCCTTGGTAATATTAAATCGTATCGTAGGAGTTATAGTAAATATATTACGTTCTATCCCCTTTGTAATTTTACTTGTGGCCTTAATGCCATTTACTAGAATAGTAGTTGGTACCACTCTTGGACCAAATGCCCTGGTTGTACCCTTGGTTATAGGATCGGCGCCCTATATTGCTAGGCTGGTGGAATCCTCATTAAAGGAAGTGGACCATGGTATTATAGAAGCGGCCCAGTCCATGGGAGCATCCCCAAGACAGATAGTGTTTAAGGTTCTTATACCTGAGGCTATGCCTTCACTGATTATGGGTGGAGCTATTGCTATTATAACCATCCTTAGTTATTCTGCTATGGGCGGATTTGTAGGAGCGGGAGGACTCGGAACTATAGCCATAAATTATGGTTATTATCGCTATCAGGTCGATATGATGCTAGTCACTGTGATTATCCTAGTACTTATAGTGCAGGGATTTCAGGAGCTTGGTGGAAGGTTAATGAGACGTTCGGACAAAAGATTATAAGAAGAAAAATCATAATATATCTGAGTTATCATAATATTAGGAGGGAATATAATGAAAAAAATCGCATTAATATTAGTAGTTTTATCCTTATTAGTAACTGTTCTAGGAGCTTGCTCCACTGATAAAAAGGATGACAAACAGAACAATTCTGTAAAAGAGGAGAACAATCAGGGAGATAAAAAGGACGATGCTCAACCTAAGAAAATTAAAGTAGGAGCAAGTATTACACCCCATGCCGAGATTCTTGAAACTGCAAAAAGTGTATTGGCAGCCAAGGGTTATGAGCTTGACATTGTAGAGTATAACGATTATGTTCAGCCCAATGTAGCCTTGGATGCAGGAGACCTTGATGCGAATTACTTCCAGCATCAACCTTATCTTGATCAATTCAATGCAGATAGAGGTATGGATCTTGTATCTGTAGCTATTATCCATTATGAGCCCTTCGGTATCTATCCAGGAAAAACAAAGAGTGTTGAAGATTTGAAGGATGGTGCAGAGATAGCGGTTCCCAATGATGGAACTAATGAAGCGAGAGCACTTCTATTATTAGAGGCACAAGGGCTTATAAAGATCAAGGATGGTGTCGGCATGGAAGCGACCGTTATTGATATTGAGGAGAATCCTAAGAACCTTGTTATTCATGAGATTGAAGCAGCGCAGTTAGCCCGCTCACTTCAGGATGTAGACCTGGCCGTAATAAATGGTAACTTCGCTATTCAAGCAGGATTAAATGTATCTAAGGATGCAATAGCTGTAGAGGATAAGGATTCCGTTGCAGCAGAAACCTATGGAAATGTCATCGCCATAAGAAAAGGTGATGAGAATAGAGAAGAAATCAAAGCACTTGTAGAGGCTCTGAAAAGTGATGAAGTTAAGGAATATATTGAATCCACCTATGAAGGAGCAGTTGTTCCTAAGTTTTAATAATGATAGTAATAGTATATTTAATGTAATAGGGTGAATTCTCCTATTGCATAAAAAAGAGGTACCTGTAACCAATATATCATTAGTGGCGATGCCCCCTAGTAATTCACTTCCTTTGATAGGAAATCGGGGTAATAGAGCGCTGGTGATACTAAAACTTGGTGGCCGGTGCCTCTTTAATACAAAGGAATGTAAGATATTGGTATAGATAAATAGGTGAACATTTATTGATTATGAAAGTACCTTATGTTACTATTATTATAGGTCTAATTCTAATTCAAATAGAGGGGGGATACTATTGAGAGAATTAATTAAACTTAAGCGTAATTATTTATTATTCTTATTTCCCCTGTCTTTTATTTTGATATTGCTAGCTAGAAAGAGTAGTTTCTTTGCTGAACATGTCTATGCTTTGCGTATATATAGATGGTTTTCTCAGCTAGTATCTATAATAACCGGTCTAGTACCGATCTCATTGGCAGAGATATTAATTATTATATTGCCGTTTTTCCTAATAATATTATTAATAAAATTCATTAGTCGTTTAATAAAGGATAAGCAGAATCGAAAGATTAATGCTGCTAAAGGCTTAATTAATATTATCTGTGCCTTAAGTGTTGCTTTATTTTCCTTTACCATGCTTGGAGGATTAAATTATTATAGATATCCATTTAGTTATTACTCCAATTTAAATATAGAAAAATCCACAGTTGAGGAGTTATACGGACTTACTAAACAGTTAGCTGAGCAAGCTAATGAGCTGAGGGCTTTGGTACCTAAGGTGGATGATAATGGTATATTTGATCTATCCATGAGTTATTTTGAACTTGCTAAAGAAGCAAATAAAGCTATGATGAGTCTGGCAGAAGAATATCCAGTATTCAGTGGGAGATACGGCCGGTCTAAGCCGGTGCTATTATCTCCACTTATGTCCTATACTGAAATCACAGGTATTTTTGTTCCATTTACTATGGAGGCCAATGTTAATGTTCAAATATCGGATTATGCTATTCCCTATACTATGCTACATGAGATGGCCCATCAAAGAGGTTTTATGAGAGAGGATGAAGCCAATTATATTGCCTATATAGCTGGTATGAGTTCGGATAATATTGAATTAATGTATAGTAGCACTATGTTGGCTCTTATTTCTGCTGGCAATGCCTTATATAATCATGATACTAAGATGTATTTTGACATTAGGGCTATGTATTCCGATGGAGTAGTAAAGGATATACGGGCCAATTCAGAATACTGGGTTAAATATGAGGATACAGTGGTTAGTACTATATCAAATAAGTTAAATGACACTTATCTTAAGGTAAATGCTCAAGCAGATGGCGTTAATAGCTATGGACGTATGGTTGATTTGTTATTGGCGAAATATAGAGCCATGCTGCAGGAAGAACGTTAACCGATGCAAAAATTCTAACTTTTATAATAAAAAAGACATTAATAATGATAACTATATAATAAAGATTATGCTCCTTTTGATGGAATGGCTTATGCCTTTCAGGAAAGGAGCTTTTTTAGTTGAATATGAAAGTACGTTTTCTTTATTCTTTCATTGACTGTTGGGGCTATTTTAGGGGCTTGATTATTTAAGAAACTATGATATAATTATTAAGTAATTATTAACAAAATGTTATGAAGTTTCCAAATATGTAACATTTTGATGTTATAAGGAGATTATTATGAATACTATAAAGAAGCTTTTCATTGCATTTGCTGCTGTGATTGTAATTTCACTAGGCTTTAGTCATGTGGCATATGCATCTGAGCTTACTGATTTAGAAGATCATTTTGAAATTACCGATACCATAGAAATTACTGAGAAGGAAAGTAATGCTTTGGAGGATGCTGGTAGTCAGAATGAAGCTGGTGTTCAGAAGGAAGCTGATACTCTGAACGAAGCTGATATCCAGGGTGATACAAATAGCCTTGATGTTGAGGAAGTAGTTGATTCTGACGAATTCAATCCTGATGAATATGAGATATTTATAGACGAGCAAGGGCAGGTTTATTATCTTGAGAAAGAGCCAGTAGAACCTGAAATTGAAGAAATCGATGAGCTAATACAAGAAGAGTTAGAAGAAGAGCAAGTAAAAGAGAATGTTAAGGAAGAGAAAAAGAAGCCTTCCTATTCTGAGAAGGACTTACGACTTCTTTCATGTCTTATCTATAGTGAGGCAGGGAATCAATCCTATAAGGGTATGCTAGCAGTAGCTAATGTTGTTTTGAATAGAGTGAAAAGCAGCGCTTATTATCATGTAAACACCATAGAAGAGGTGATATATGACAATCAGTGGGCAGTTCAGTTCACGGTAACCATAAAGAGTAAAAAGACAGGAAAGAGCATGTTAGATAAAGCCCTGGAATCATATGACACAGGCAAATTTACCGGAAAAAATCCTGCGGCTGAGAAAAAGGCCATGGATAGAGCAATAAAAGCAGCGAAGGCAGCCCTAAATGGAGAGAACAATATAGGTGATTATCTGTGCTTTAGAATGAATAATAGTGGTGCAAAGAGTATAAAGAAGAAATATTCTGATTACAAAATATTAGGAGCCCATATCTTCTACCGCACCAAATAATATACATACATATAATAAGCTGTACTATATCCTATAGGGTGATCATAGTACAGCTTTAATAATTTATACTTTTCTCTTAACTTATTATGTGCTATCATATTATATAAGTCCATTTGTTATGTGATTGATAAGTAAAATAGCATACATTAAGATAAATAATACTAAAGAAACTTGATTAGGAGGTATATTCATGGATAATTTGTTTTCAGGTTTGGAGGAATTTGGCCTAAATAATCTATCAAATATAAATATATATGATGAAAAAGAAGAGGATACCAAGGATAATAAGGTAAAATCGAAGAAAGGCTTTTCTGAAGAGGATATTATTTTTGATAGGACATATACCTGTCCTGTATGTGACACGGATTTCAAATCCAAGAGTGTTAAGACGGGTAGAGTAAAGCTAAAAGGCCTAGATAGTGATTTAAGACCGAGATATCATCAGGCAGACCCTTTAAAGTATGATGCGATCTTATGTACTAGCTGTGGCTATGCTTCATTAACAAGGTTTTTCAAGAATGTTACATATACACAGGCTGATTGGATTAAAAAAAGTATATCATCAAGTTATAAACCTGTTGAGGAGACGGGTAACGTATATAGCTATGATGATGCAATTGCTAGGCATAAAATGGCCTTGGTAAGTTCTATAGTAAAAAAAGCTAAGACTTCTGAAAGAGCATATACCTGTTTGAAAACCGCATGGGTTATTAGGGGGAAGGCAGAGACGCTACCAAAGGATACTCCTGATTATAAGCAGGTCTTGTTGCGCCTCAAAAAGGAGGAAATGGAGTTTATATCCAATGCCTATGAGGGATTTTCTGATGCCTTTATGAAGGAGACATTTCCCATGTGTGGCATGGATGAAAGCACTATTACTTTGCTTGTGGCAGAGCTAGCCAGAAAAACAGGTAAATTAGACGAGGCCTCTCGATGGATATCAAGAGTTCTCGTATCAAGAGATGCAAATGATAGGATTAAGGATAAGGCAAGAGAAATAAAAGAACTATTAAAAGAGGGAAGAAATTGAAGGAAAAATTACACACAATACCAGTAAATGAGGCCTTTGATCTTGGCGGAGAATGTCCTGTTTGCAATATGAGAAAGGAACTGGAGACAAAGGCAATAGATTTCACTATGGGACCCAGCTATATGGAGGATGATGTTCGAGCCGAGACATCCAAGATGGGTTTTTGTGAGGCGCATATTCAGCTTCTATATCAAAATCAGAATAGATTAGGATTAGCCTTGATTTTAAAAAGCCATATGGATAAGGTCATAAAGGACATAGAGAAACTCTCTGGTAGTAATACAAGGATACAGGCCCCTTCATTTTTCAAAAGACAGGGAGAGAACTCAGGGGTTATTTCATATATAGAGGGGCTAGATAACTCCTGCTATATATGTGATAAGATTGATCGTACCTTTGAACGCTATATCGCCACTATATTTTATTTATATAACCAAGAGGATGAGTTTAGGAAGAAGTTCAAGGCATGTAAGGGCTTTTGCAATCATCATTACGGTATGCTTTATATGCAGGCGCCCAAGCGTCTTAGCGGAGAGCGGCTAAAGGATTTTATCCGTGAATTAGATACTCTGTATCTTGATAATATGAAGAGGGTAAGAGATGATTTGGATTGGTTCATAGATAAATTTGATTATCGTTATGCTGATGAGCCATGGAAAAACTCCAAAGATGCATTACCGCGAACTATTACCAAGACCAATAGCATTATCTAAAATAAATGATTTGTATCATAATATCGGGACCATCATGGTATACAGTTTCTAATTCGACTTATACTAAAAAGCATAATATCCTATAATTAGTATATTATATTAGTATAGAAGAAATAAGAAGAGTTATTGCCATAAGGTAATAGCTTTTTTTATGTGATAGAATTTATAAGAAATTGAATCCTATAGTATGATATAGAGATTTAATGAAAAACTGAGAAAAAAGGAGATAATACGAGATAACAAGAGGAAATATTAGTTTTACCCAAATATTTTAAGGGATGAGAAGTTGCATATTTAAGGTAAATTTACTAATATAATAACTATCTATTAGCACTCAATAAGATAGAGTGCTAGCAATTATCAAAAATTGGATAATAAGGAGGAATATTAAATGAAGCTTGTACCATTAGGAGATAAGGTGGTTTTAAGGCAACTAGTTGCAGAAGAGACAACAAAATCCGGAATCGTATTACCCGGTCAAGCAAAGGAAAAGCCACAACAAGCTGAGGTTATAGCAGTTGGACCTGGCGGTATGGTTGATGGTAAGGAAGTTACTATGCAAGTAAAGACTGGTGATAGAGTAATATATTCAAAATATGCCGGAACAGAGGTTAAGTTAGAAGAGGAAGAATATATTATTGTTAAACAGAGTGATATAGTTGCAATAGTAGAAGACTAAGAAGGAGGATATAGACATGGCAAAGGAAATTAAGTACGGTGCAGAAGCGCGTAAAGCCCTTGAAGCAGGGGTAAATAAATTAGCAGATACCGTTAAAGTTACATTAGGCCCTAAGGGAAGAAATGTAGTATTAGATAAATCATTTGGTACACCATTAATTACTAATGATGGTGTAACTATTGCAAAGGAAATTGAAGTTGATGATCCTTTTGAGAACATGGGTGCTCAAATTCTTAAGGAAGTAGCAACTAAGACTAATGATGTTGCAGGTGATGGTACTACTACAGCAACAGTTCTTGCTCAGGCAATGATCAGAGAGGGTATGAAGAACCTAGCAGCTGGAGCTAATCCAATTATATTAAGAAGAGGTATGAAGAAAGCTACAGAAGTAGCAGTTGATTCTATCGTTAATATGAGTTCCAAATTAACTGGTAAGGAGCAGATTGCAAGAGTTGCTGCAATTTCTGCTGGAGATGACACTGTAGGACAGTTGGTTGCTGACGCTATGGAAAAGGTAAGCAATAACGGTGTTATAACAGTTGAAGAATCTAAGACTATGAAGACAGAGCTTGATCTTGTAGAGGGTATGCAATTTGACCGTGGATATATCTCCGCTTATATGTGTACCGATATGGATAAGATGGAAGCTGTACTTGAGGATCCATATATTCTGATTACCGATAAGAAGATCACCAATATTCAAGAGATATTGCCTCTTCTTGAGCAGGTAGTACAATCAGGTGCAAAATTACTTATTATTGCTGAGGATGTTGAAGGTGAAGCACTTACAACAATCGTTCTTAATAAATTAAGAGGAACATTTACCTGTGTTGCAGTTAAGGCTCCAGGATATGGAGATAGAAGAAAAGCTATGCTTCAGGATATTGCTATCCTAACCGGTGGTACAGTTATTACTGATGAGCTTGGACTTGAGCTTAAGGAAACAACCATGGAACAGCTTGGTCGTGCAAAATCAGTTAAGGTTCAGAAGGAAAACACTATAATTGTTGATGGTGAAGGCGAAAAAGCTGAAATTGAGGCAAGAATCAATCAGATTAAGGCTCAAATCGAGGAAACTACATCTGAGTTTGATAAGGAGAAATTACAGGAAAGACTTGCTAAGCTTTCAGGCGGTGTTGCTGTAATCAAGGTAGGTGCTGCAACTGAGACAGAGATGAAAGAAAGCAAGCTTCGTATGGAGGATGCTTTGGCAGCCACAAGAGCAGCTGTTGAGGAAGGTATAGTTGCAGGTGGTGGATCCGCATTTATCCATGCAGCTAAGGAAGTTGCTAAGCTAGCAGCTACTTTAGAGGGAGATGAAAGGACTGGTGCTAATATAATCCTTAGATCCCTTGAAGCACCTCTTCATTGCATAGTTAATAATGCAGGATTAGAAGGTTCTGTGGTAGTGAGCAAGGTTAAGGACAGTAATCCAGGAATCGGATATGATGTGCTTAGCGAAGACTATGTAGATATGGTTGTTGCTGGTATCTTAGATCCTACAAAGGTAACAAGAAGCGCTCTACAAAACGCAACAAGCATTGCTTCTACATTATTAACAACCGAATCAGTAGTAGCAAATATTAAGTCTGATGAACCTGTTATGCCTGCAGGTGGCGGCGGAATGGGAATGATGTAAGACTATACAATCGGTATATAATAAATAATACAAGGCTGTCTCATACGAAAGTATGAGGCGGCTTTTTACTTGGAGAAATCAAGATAAACTGTATTGACAAGAACATAAAGATTAGATAAGATATAGCAGTAAACTAAATACATATTATTTTTTAGCTAGGGGAGCACATGCTGAGAGGTATGAATTTTTTACATACTGACCCTCAATACTTGATCCGGGTAATACCGGCGTAAGGAAGCAATCAAGTGTCCCCTCCTAATTAAATTCAAGGAGGTTTTTTTATGTACAAAAAGGTGTTTGATTTTTTTATTGCTACGGATATGGAAGCTGGTAGTTTTTACCCTACCACAGCGGGCAACATAGCATTGCTGATTATTATTGTCCTACTTTTTGTTACATTGCTTGCATTAAGTGGAGGCAAGAAGGAGCTCAGTGCAAAACAGCTGGCATTTTCAGCGGTTGCCATGACTCTGGCTGTTATTACATCAATCTTTACGGTATATGACTTGCCATTTGGTGGTTCCATAACACTATTTAGGATGTTTTTCATCTGTTTAATAGGATACCTGTATGGTACAAAGGTTGGTATTATAACAGGTGTCGCTTATGGAGTGTTGGATTTTATTCTTAAGCCCTATGCAATAACATTGATACAGCCGCTTCTTGATTATCCCATTGCCTTTGGTTGTCTAGGACTTGCAGGAGTGTTCTCCAAATCTAGATATGGAATTATCAAGGGTTATATCTTAGGAGTTGCGGGAAGGTATATCTGCCATGTGATAACCGGAATAATTTATTTTTATGAATATGCCGGCGGAAAAAATGTAGTTGTCTATTCGCTGTCATATAATGCATCATACATTGTTCCTGAAGCTATACTAACCCTTTTAATTCTTCTGATACCTGCTGTAAGACAAGCGCTTGGAGTAGTCAAGAAAATGGCATTGGAGGGTTCAGCATCATAGATATATAAATAACGTTAGGACATACAAGACCTTCTCTTTTGTTGCATATATTTATACAGCAGCAAAAGAGGGGGATTTTTTTGAATAAGCTTATATATTTCATAATATTAATTGTAATGGGTTTATTTTTGCTATATGTCTTTCAGAATGAGGGAATAGATGTATCCAAGGAAGGTATAGATAGCTATGATTTATACGATGAGCATACCTTGATTTTAGCGGAGCTTGAAAATGAGTTGGCTGCAGAAGAGAGAAATCATATACATAATGAATCGGATAGTGAGCAGGATTATAGAAGCATGTTTCCGGATCTTTATGCTGTATATGAGTTTCCTGATAAGATGGAGAGTGAAAATAAGATAGCCTATCTTACATTTGATGATGGGCCGAGCTCTAATACTTTTGAGATCCTAGATATTCTGGATGATAAGAATGTAAGGGCCACCTTTTTTATAGTAGGAAGTGCAATAACAAGGGAGGGAGAAGGCGCATTAAGAAGAATGGTAAATGAAGGTCATGTAATAGGTATACATACTTATTCCCACCTTTGTAATGAAATTTATTGCTCAGTAGAACGGTTTTTAGATGATTATAATACCGTGAATCAGCAAATTTATGATATTACAGGAAAAAGAGCTAATATCTATCGTTTCCCTTGGGGGAGTAATAATGGGTATAGCAGGGGAATAAAGGATATCTTAATAGATGAGATGAATCGTCGTGGTTTTGCATGCTATGACTGGAATGTGGATTCAAATGATTCCGTAGGAAGGCCGACAGCATATTCCATTAGGCATAACGTTGAAAAGGATTTAGGAGCCCATGATTATCCCATAGTTCTAATGCATGACTCTGATATTCACAATTTGACTGTAGAGACTCTTCCTGAGATAATTGATATGATTAGGGATAGGGGATATGATTTTGACACATTAGATAAAAGAAAGCCTTACATATTTGAATGGTAGACATAACAGATTAAAAGAGTTTCGCAAGCGAAACTCTTTAATTTTGTAATAGGAAAATATTCTTTTTAACCTTCGGCCATTCTGGTTACCGCTACATATATACCAGATATTCTGTACCAGGTAGGAAAGTCCACGATTCCAGTTGCGGGCATGTTAAAGATAGATTGAAAGGTTCTTACTGCCTCTGCGGTCTGTTCGTTGTATTGCCCATTTACCGCAACCTTAGGGATTTGGGTATAAACGTTTGCGATAGCATTTAACTGCTCCTGAATCATTCTAACATTATTTCCGCTTGCTCCAATATTCAGATTTTGACCTGGCCAGGAGGCTGGAACACCTGAGACCTGTGGGGCGGTATTGATGAAGATTGAGTCCCCATAAAAATGTCTCAGAATGCTGATTGCATCATAGCCTTGATCTCCTAAATCCTTTGAGCCCCATTGTGTCATCCAGTTAGGACATTGTACCCTCTTGCCGTCACAATACTGGGTTAGGATTGGCTGCCTTATATTAGGTCTTGATAGATAATTTACGAACAGGGAATCCACAATGATTCCTATATTACTGAATATATTTCGTCCGGGTACCCATTTATGGTCAAATGCTGTTGAAGAAGTGACCGTAAAGTTAAATCCTTGGTTGCGATACCATTCTGTAAATACTCTATTTAAGGTAAAAGATAGTATAGCCAGTACATTGGCCTGAATAGTTGCTTCGGGCCAGGTGGCATATATTTCGCTGCAAGCGACGTTTTTAATATAATCTGTGAATCGGACATAATGGTTAGCAGCCGAGGCATCTGTGGGAGGACCGTCATGGACTATGACGAACTCCGGAATTACTACGCGGCTTAATACTATTTCACCTGTCTCAGCCGCTGGATTTATCTCAGGTTCGGCAATTTTGGGAGGGAAATCCCCCCACAAGGTATGAGGGCTTATAACATATACTGAACCCTCTGCTTCAGGAGTTTCTGACACTCTCATGGTTGCGTCTTGAATGGCTGTAACATCGGCTAAAACCTGCATATTAGAAATACTTACGGGAGTATAGTCAGGCTGCATACAAAAGATATTATACTCCGAATAGGGCTGTACCATCGCAGATGGGTCTAGACTATAGTCAATAGGTGGGGCAGGAAGCTCAATTTCGGGGGTAAGCCCTGATATATCTGTTGTTATTTCTTCTAAAACCACAGTTGGCTGGGCCGGTGATGTTATTCGGACTGTTGCTCCTTGAACCGGAGCTATATTTGGAGTTACACAGTGTATCTGTAATCTTCCAAGGGACTGAGTACCAAGCTCTGTAGGATAAATTCTTATAGCTTTATCTTTCTTATTAGATTTACTACTTAAATTAGCAATGTTCATAATTAACCTCAAAATTTCATTCACTATTAAAATATGATAAACTGATATGTTATGAGCCTATCCGGGTTACTCCTACATATATTCTTGATATTTTATACCATGTGGCTATATCGACCACACCTGTTTGTGGAAGATCAAATATTTGTTGAAAAATCCGAACAGAATTTGCAGTATGGGTACCATATATACCGTCCACTGCGATTTTTGGAATCAATGGATAGGCATTTGCAATTGCATTTAGCTGTTCTTGTATCATTCTGACATTATTGCCAGAAGCACCTATGTCTAGGTTGTAGCCAGGCCAAGAAGAGGGAACTCCTGATACCTGCACGGCTGTATTTATATATATGCTTTCTCCGTAAAAATTGCGTAGGATTTGAATTGCTGAATATCCCTGATCTCCTAGGGTCTTGGATCCCCATTGAGTCATCCAGCCAGGGCATTGTACCCGGTTACCATCGCAATATTGAGTAAGAATTGGCTGCTGTATATTAGGCCTTGAAAGGTAGTTAACGAATACCGAATCAACTATCCAGCTAATATTATCGTATATATTTCGCCCGTTTACCCATTTGTGATCATAGGCGGTTGAAGAGGTAATGGTGAAATTATATCCCTGGCCTCTATACCATTCTGTATATACACGATTCAAGGTAAAGGATAGTATGGCTAATACATTTGCATAGATGGTAGCCTCTGGCCATGTGGCATAAATCTCGCTAGAGGCTACATTTTTAATATAATCCTGAAATCTTACATAATGATCAGTGGCATTGCTTGCTGGAGGTCCATCATGGACAATAACAAACTCAGGAATTACTACCCGGCTTAGAACTATTTCTCCTGTTTCACCGGTTGGCTTTATCTCACTCTCGGGTATTTTAGGAGGATATTCTCCATAAAGGGTGTGAGGTGGAATGACAAAGGTGTTGACCGCAGGTTCCGGGGCAAGATTTAATCTGGCTTCCTGGAGGGCAGTAACATTTGGTAGAATTTCTATATCAGCAAATACTTCAGTCTCATAGCCTGGTGCAGATATCTGTAGATCATAGTTTGAATAGGGTTGTATTTGTGATGGTTCAAGACTTAGGTCTATAGGTGGAGCTGGCAAAAGAATTTCCTCGCTTAGCCCACTGCTATCTGTTGAGAACTCTTCTAGAACTGTCATTGGATCATTTGGTGCAGATATTCTAACTGTTGCATTATCTATCGGAAGAAGTTCCTGTGTGGTAGTTCGTACTTTTAGTCTACCTAAGGACTGTGTATCCATTTGTGCGGGATATATTATATGCTTATTCATTTTAGGCCCAATCCTCTTATTTTATTACTAGCTTATGTATTTTAGCCTAAAATGTGAATGAGGCTGTCGCATAAATTGTCGCATAAATAATTAAGGGGGTGTATATATTCCATCACACACTGATTAGTAGCACAGTTTGCCATGATTTGTAAATCTAAATCGGACTAAAGTCCGCTTTCGATAATACAAATCATAACAAACCGTTCTCCTAAATGTGCATGATTGGAACATATACACCCCCTTTTACATTTATGAGACAACCTCATAAAAAGGGTATATATTTATTTTCTAGGAATAATCTCTAGCCAATAACCATCAGGATCATTTATGAAGTAAATTCCCATTCCTGGATTCTCATAACAGATGCATCCCATTTCCTTGTGCTTTTTGTAAGCATTCTCATAATCATCTGTAATAAAGGCTAGATGGAATTCGTTATCTCCGAGATTATAAGGTTTATCCCAATCCCTAAGCCAAGTTAATTCAAGTTGGTGCTCTGAGGAGCCATCGCTTAAAAATACCAATATAAAGTCACCTGAATCAGAAACCTTACGGCGAACCTCCTTAAGTCCCAGTGCTTTCTCGTAAAAGTCTAGGGATTTATCGAGATCAAGAACATTAAAATTATTATGTGCAAATTTGAAACTCATATTATTTTACCTCCAATCTTTATATATAAAAAGCCCGTTAAGAACGGGCCTTTTAATGCTTATCTTTTAATTAGGTTTACAAATCCGTACAAGGAACTTAACTGTACTTCAGTAATTATCTGAAACCTCTCATTATACTTTTGCTTTAATTCTGCCAAATTAAACCTAGAGTCTAAATGTTTATCAAGCGAATCTACAAGTGATGGCCCATTATTAGAAGCTGAAGCTGATAAATTTGAAGCTTCGGCATTAGCCTGAGTGCTTGTAGCTGCTGGTGTAGGTGTAGGCTCTTTAGAAGCTGTATCTGTTGATTTACTAGCAGAATTTGTACTTTGGGATGTATCCGCTATATCGGTATTTTCATTATTTACTGCTTCAGTAGAGGTAGATATTTGATTCGTAATGCCTGATGCTGACATTTCTGAATTAAAGAAGTCATACAGAGCATTTGAACGTTCAGCTTCAGAAATCAAACTTAACTCAGGATGTTGTGCAAAATACTCGTTTATCTGAGCTACATCCTCAGGGCTGCTTACAATAACGCTGCATGATGAATATTTTCGGCTTCCATCCTGATTGGTTGCATCGATTTCGGCAAAGATATAAGTCATACCTGGCTTTTTAGCTGTAACACGACCTCCTGAACTAACGGAAGCAATGGTTGAATCGAAGCTGGAGTATTTTACAAGCTCAGCTGTATTTGTAGGTTTCAACACTGCTTCTAATTGAAAGACTTGATCTTGCTCCAAAATAATCATAGTTCGTGTCAGCTTAACACTAAAAGCAGGAGGGCCAACTGTAACCTCGCAGTATAGTGGGCTAGTATTAAGACCTAGTCTAACTGTTGCTGTAATGGTAGTTGAGCCTACTTTGTTAGCAGTAATTGTTCCTTCCTCGTTAACAGAAGCTATCTCAGGGTCGGCGGACTTAAAGCTAACCTTAGCATCTTTCTCTAGATTGTATACTCTCAGAGTAAATGATTTACCATTTACTAAGGTGATGGTTCTAAGGTTGAGTCGATATTCGTTATTTTTCTCCTTTTCGACTTCTGATGCCCGCGCTATACTAACATTGGTCGGCATAATTTGTGGCAAAAAAGTAAAGAAAAGAAGTAAGCCAAGGGAAATCAAACATTTTATTAAAAATTTCTTTTTCATGGCACTTCCTCCAAATTGTGGAAATACTATGTCACATCCTATTTATTCTATAACTATACTATATCAATTGATTTTGTCAGAATGGTGTCATATTAAGCTTAATATTTTAAATAATTGTTACATAAACATAGCATGGAATAATATGTAAAGACAATAAAGTTTTACTACTTGTTTTCCTATACCTAGTTAATATATAATAATAATGTATGTTAATTATACTTAGGTTCTTTTAATTGATATAGATATATTGTTTTGCATTTAATAATATTATATAACATAAATAGCCAATTACAAAGGAGGTAATTATAATGCAACATATCCTAATCGCAGATGATAATCGTGATATTACTGATATTTTATCAACCTATTCCAAGATGGAAGGATTTGAACCTTTAGTAGCGGCTGATGGTGAGGAAGCAATCAGATTATTTACTGAATATAATCCTGATGTGGTGTTATTGGATGTCATGATGCCAAAGGAGGACGGATATGAAGTATGTAGAAAGATTAGAAGCAAGTCAAATGTACCGGTTATCCTTATTACCGCCAGAGGTGAGGACTTTGATAAAATAATGGGTCTTGACATAGGAGCGGATGATTACATAGTTAAGCCCTTTAGTCCAAGGGAGGTAATGGCGAGAGTAAGAGCTGTACTTCGGAGAATGACTAAGACGACAAAAGAGAATTCTTCAGACAATATAATATCCATAAGTAATCTGGAAATTAATTTAGAGGAGTATACCTTACATATTGGTGAGAAGAAGATTGCTCTTACCAAAAAAGAAATTGAAACCATGTGGACCCTAGCATCAAATCCTAATAAAGTATTTACAAGAGATAATCTCCTAGATAGTCTTTGGGGATTTGATTATTTTGGTGATAGTAGAACTGTAGATTCTCACATAAAGAGGCTTCGTGCCAAGATAGATGCCGTGGATCATCCTGAATGGACCATTAAAACCATATGGGGTGTTGGATATAAATTTGAAATACTAGAAGATTAGGAAAGACATCCGATAAGGTGAAGGAGCTAATTTTATGGCAAAAGAAAACAAGGTTCGTGTATATAACCGTTTGTTTTTCAAGCTGTATTTGAATTATGCAGTAATGTTATTAATGACTGCTGTTTTAATTTGCTTGATTTTTATTCAGTTGTACAAAAATACAACTATGAAGAACGAGCGTGAGAAATTAATGGAACAGGCATCCAATAGCTCTGATATGGTGACGACTAAATTTATTAACACACAGAATTATAGTGAGTTCTTAGACTATATAAATACCCAGCAAAAGATAATGGGTTCGGATATCTGGACAATATCAAATCCTTATGCCGTTATACCCATGGACGTCAGATTGGAAACAAACTCCTTTGAAGAAATTTCTGTAGGATATAAGGAGTATGTGGACCTGGTGGAAAGTGCTTTTCAAAATAGAAAGGAATTCTCTGTTGCTGATGATGAAATATATCAGACACAGACAATAACCGTAGCTGTTCCCATATATGGGGTAAATCGTGAGGTTGTTGGAGCCTTACTGTCAAAGGCCCCTGTAAAGGGTCTTACTGATATTATAAATGATAGCCTTTCCTTGATTGTAATCAGTAGCGTCGTTGCTTTAGCCATATCATTTATAATAATCATAATATTTGCTACTGAACTTTCGCTACCCATATCTCGTATGCGATCGACCGCCTTATCCCTGGCAGCAGGAAACTATCATTCCAAGACGGGCATAAAGCGAAACGATGAAATTGGAGACCTGGCAAAGACTGTGGATGTATTGTCTGAAAAGCTTTTGGAAAATGAAATTCAAAGGAAAAACCTAGATCAGATGAGGCTGGATTTCTTTGCAAATGTATCTCATGAGCTAAGAACACCGATTACGGTGGTCAGAGCATATACTGAATCCTTGATAGATGGTGTTGTAAAGAATGAAGAAAAAGTTCATCAATATTATGAACGAATGCTTGCAGAATGTCAAAGCATGCAACGATTAGTAGGGGATTTGATGCTCTTATCAAAAATGCAGAATCCAGATTTCGCTATTGATATTGAGCCTGTTAACTTAGTACAGATATTTGATGATATAATTCGAAGTGCCAGTACCATAGCTGAAAAGAAAAATATTAAAATAGATATTGTCAAAGAAGATCCTGTAATTATGATGCTTGGTGATTATGATAGATTAAGACAAATGTTTATGATCATATTAGATAATGCCATAAAGTTCTCAGGAGAATCTAAGACAGTACACATATATTTATCAAAAGCGGACAGAATAAAAGTAGCTATAAAAGACGAAGGTATTGGAATGGACAAGAATGATTTAGAGAATATATTTGAAAAGTTTTACAAATCAAACCTAAGACAGAATGCATCAGGTACAGGACTAGGCCTTTCTATAGCTAAACAGATTGCTATGAAGCATGATGGACACATTGAAGTTGAGTCCGAACTAGGTGTAGGTAGTAAATTTACCTTTACATTCCCTTCCTTTGATATGGATGAAATATCCCTATAAATACCAGCGTAAAACATAATAAAAACCTTGAAAAACAGGTGATAATACATTATAATGTACCTAGAGAACTTCCTGAGATGTTCGACATTCCTGTTATTTTGAACCTACATGATTTAATACGGGATTCCTATATTTATGAGTGGATGCCAAGCCGCCGTTAGCAGCGGAAGGCAGAAGCTTATATGCGGTTACCCACCTAGCTTAGCTAGGAGTCAAAATGCAGGAGACGGCATTTCGGGTATATACCAAAGATAAGAGCGGCTACGGCCGCTTTTTTTGGTTTTTTCTTTTACATATAGTGCTTGTCTTTTAATTGATTAAAATTTATAATAAGTTTAAAGTATATTATATACTTGGATTATTACTAAAAATATAAAGAGAAGGAGTAGCTATGAGGCATGGATTTTTACGAGTAGCAGCAGTCGCACCTGAGATTAGACTGGCAGATTGTAGCTACAATGCTAAGCAAATTATAAACTTAATAGAAGAAGTAGAGGAAAAGGAAGTGGGACTTCTTGTTTTTCCTGAGCTTTGTATTACCGGTTATACCTGTGGAGATTTATTCCTACAGGATATACTCCTTCGAACTGCTATGGAGCAAGTTAAAAGGGTGGCAGAGGCAACAGCTGACAAGGAGCTTGTAGCCATTATTGGGTTTCCCTTTGACCATCTAGGAAGGATTTATAATACTGCAGCTATTATACATCGTGGCAGAATATTAGGACTTGTGCCAAAGCAAAATATACCAAATTACGGTGAGTTTTATGAAAGTAGGTATTTTACAGAGGGGCCAAATGAGGCTATCAAGGTAGACTT
Organism: Clostridiales bacterium; assembly: GCA_012519905.1. Lineage (GTDB taxonomy): Bacteria > Bacillota > Clostridia > Lachnospirales > Lachnospiraceae > Mobilitalea. Next base: position 25,342 of record JAAYPG010000170.1, read on the forward strand.
TATGGGAGAAGAGCTGTATTTTGGTTCTAGAATACTATTTGAATCTATAGATTTACCTGATTTTGTATTAGGAGTGGAGATTTGTGAGGATCTATGGGTTCCCATGTCTCCAGCTAATTCCCATTGTGTAGCGGGTGCTACTGTAATAGCAAACCTATCAGCCAGCAGTGAAATTGTTGGTAAGGCTGAATATAGAAGAGAGCTGGTTAAGAGCCAGTCAAGTAGGTTGATCTGCGGATATGTATATGCAGATGCTGGAGAGGGAGAATCCACCACGGATTTAGTGTTCTCTGGACATAACTTAATTGCTGAGAATGGTTTGTTGTTATCTGAGGCTGAGCCCTTTAATAATAAGATGATAATAAATGAATTGGATTTAGGCAGAATCAAAAGCGATAGAAGAAGGATGAATACCTATAATGGGCAATGCAGGATGGATTATGTTCGTGTAAAATTTTCGTTTTCTGAATATGAAGATAAGTTAAAGCAATACGATTTAATCCGTAGTATAGACCCTGCGCCCTTTATTCCCGAGAGCGCTCAGGATAAAATGAAGCGATGTAAGGATATACTGGCAATTCAAGCCGCAGGATTAAAGGCTAGACTTTCTCATATAGGAGCAAGTACTGCTGTTTTGGGAGTATCGGGAGGATTAGACTCAACACTTGCTTTATTGGTTACCCAGGAAGCCTTTGACCAGCTGGGACTTGACAAGAAGGGGATTTTAGCTGTTACCATGCCATGCTTTGGAACATCTAAGCGAACCTATAACAATGCAAAAACCCTTGCCGAGTGCCTAGGAACAACACTTATGGAGATAGATATTAAGGCTTCTGTAATACAACACTTTGAGGATATAGGCCATGATATAGACCTACATGATATTACCTATGAGAATTCTCAGGCTAGAGAAAGGACCCAGGTGCTTATGGATCTGGCAAATAAGCATAAGGGAGTGGTAGTAGGTTCAGGGGATTTGTCTGAGCTTGTACTGGGCTGGGCAACCTTTAACGGAGACCATATGTCTATGTATGGGGTAAATGCCTCGATTCCCAAGACACTGATAGGTGCTATGGTGGAGTGGTTTGCAGATTCTACAGATAATCAAAGTCTGTCAGAGGTACTCAAGGATATCTTAGATACACCTGTTAGCCCTGAGCTGCTTCCCCCTACAGAAGGAAAAGAGCATCAGCAGACAGAAGACTATATAGGTCCATATGAATTGCATGATTTCTTTATCTATTACGTTCTAAGGTATGGCTTCTCTCCAGAAAAGGTATATCGTTTAGCAAAGGCGGCTTTTATATATAAATATAGTGAACAAGAAATATTAAAATGGTTACAGATCTTCTATCATAGATTTATTAGCCAACAATACAAAAGGTCAAGTCTCCCTGACGGACCAAAGGTGGGTACTGTGTCCGTATCACCCAGAGGAGATCTGAGGATGCCCAGCGATGCTAAGGCTAAGCTGTGGTTGGATGAACTGAAGAGTATTTCTATATGAAAGGGGACTAATTAATATGGCACTAAAGATTGTTACTGATTCCGCATCAGATACACCCAAATGGATTATAGAGGATTATGGACTACATGTTATACCTACACCAGTAGTAATAGACGAAATAGATTATTTTGATGGAGAGACCCTATTTCCTGAGGAGTTTTATAAAAATTTACAAAGTGGTAAGGACATTAAGACTTATCATATCAATTCACAGATGTTTTATGATAATTTCCTACCCTATGCTAAAAACAATGATGAGGTCATATACATTTGCTTTTCTACAGGTATAGCTGGGACCTTTAATGCTGCCAATATAGCAAAGGCGGAGTTGCTAGAGGAATATCCTGATTTTGATCTTACCATTATAGATTCTAAATGTGCATCATTTGGATTTGGATTGGTAACATATTATGCGCTGAGGATGCAGCAGAATGGTGCAAGCAAAGAGGAAATCATAGAAGCAATCAGATGGCATTGTAATCATATGGAGCAGATTTTTACAGTTAAGACCTTGGATTATCTTCTTAAGGGTGGACGCTTAAGTAAGACCTCAGCTGTAGCAGGAAGCCTACTTGATATCAAACCTATAATCCAAGTTAATAAAGAGGGTGCTCTTGAATCAATAGAGAAGGTCAGAGGAAGACAAAAATCCTTAAAACGATTGGTTGAAATGGTTGGTGAAAGAGGTAAGGATTTATCTAATCAGATTATAGGATTAGTACATGGGGATGATGCCAAAACCTTGGAGACAGTAAAGGATATGCTTAAGAATACATATGGCTGTAATGACTTTATAGAAAACTATGTAGGTTGTGCTATTGGAGCCCACACTGGACCAGGAATAATAGGTATTATATTTTTAAATGACAAATCCCCATACTTGCACGAATAAGTTTTATAGTTCTAAAACAACGTTCTAAAAGTAATTGCCTAGAGCAGGCTTATTACTTGCAGAACGTTGTTCTAAGAGGTGCTATGTAAGTATAATTAGGGTGTAACCTTGGCTTTATCGAGTGCGACCTTAATCGCTTCTATCAGAAGAGTTTGTGTATACCTACTATCATCCTGAAGCTCTAGCTGGTCTATGGGAACATCATTACTTAATTGTGCTGAGATTTCATCTAAGGCAGGAACTACAAGGGGAAACATTGTAGTTATTGTCTCATCAATGTTAACGATGCGCACAGAGTTTATATGGTTTTCATCCAATACCACTTCAATATTTATAACTGTATCACTTAGTGGTATGGAGGAGGTCCATACTCCGGCTTTATATAGCTTAGTTTCAGAGGCAACATCTTCATTATCCTTTCCACTGAACATAAATATCAGGAGAAGAATTAGAAGAATACCTAAAGCAGCAAAAATTACCGTATATATAATTTCTTTTAATTGGATAACGACTATTTTCGTCTTTGCCATTTCTATCCTCCGGAGCATATTGCTTCATTGTCTTAATCTTATTATATATTATTAGCCAGTAGAATAAATTATGCCGACAAGTTGAGTTTGTGTACTAAAAGTTAAGTTTTATAGTTATTGGATTAATGTATGGAGTTTTTGCTGAGTCGACAAAGAGTTTATTGTTACCAATAGTAGCACATAATTCTTACATTGTGATTGTAACTATGGTTAGTATGTTTAAATAATGGGGTGTAAATATGTCCTTGCAGTTTTATCTAGGAAGTGCCGGTTCCGGTAAATCCTATCAAATGTATCAAAATATAATAAAGGAATCGCAGAAAAACCCTGGTACAAATTATTTGATAATTGTACCGGAGCAGTTTACCCTGCAGACCCAGAAGGATATTGTATCCATGCATCCAAATCACGGAGTCATGAATGTGGATATCCTGTCTTTTATGCGCTTTGCTTATCGGATATTTGATGAGTTAGGGGGAAATGATTTTCCTATATTAGAGGATACTGGAAAGAGTATGGTTATACGAAAGGTAGTGGCCATGAAAAGTAAGGAGCTTATCCTCTTTGGATCAGGTGTGAGGAAAGCGGGTTTTATTAATGAACTCAAATCTCTTCTATCTGAGCTCTATCAATATAATATTGGGCCGGATGATTTTGAAAGGATGATGGATGTTTCCGCAAAAAAACCTGTTCTTAAAGCTAAGCTCCAAGATATAAAGACTATCTATGAGGGCTTTGCTGACTTTATGAGGGAGCGATATATAACTGCAGAGGAGATTCTAGTTGTATTAGGCAAGGTTATTCATCAATCTGAATGGCTCAAAAACAGTGTTATATGCTTAGATGGGTTTACTGGCTTCACACCATGTCAAAATGAGATATTAGCTAGCATGATGACATATGCTAAGAAGGTTATGGTTACTGTCACTATAGATCCAAGAGAACACTTAGGAGATAAGGAAACTGAATATCGGTTATTTGGGTTGAGTCATAAGACCATAGATAAGTTAACTGAGATTGCTGATACTACCAATACTAAGATAGAGGAACATATATATGTGCAGGGTAAGACAGAAGCTAAGACTCCTTATAGATTCTGTAATTCACCTGCCTTAGCCTTTTTAGAGAAGAATTTATTTAGATATCCCTATGATGTATATAAGAAGGAGCAGGATGAGATTAGCATCCACTGCGCTAAAAGTCCTGAGACAGAGGTTGCATTTGTGGTTAGGGAGATAAAGAGACTTATAAGAGATGAGGGATATCGTTATAAGGATATAGCAGTAGTTACAGGAGATATAGAAAGATATGGCCGTATAGCAAAGAATTACTTTAATACTGCTAACATACCATGCTTTATAGACTATAAGAAGGATATCCTGGCGAATCCTTTAGTTGTATTTTTGCGCTCTGCTATTCAGATCGTTTCGGAGGATTATAGCTATGAGGCTGTATTTGCTTATCTTAGAACAGGGCTTAGTGATATAAGCAGTGAGGATACAGATTATCTTGAAGATTATGTGCTGGCTATGGGGATACGGGGGTCTAAGCGCTATCTTGAGGCATTTACAAGAACCTTTGGTCGGAAAAAGTCTGTGGATTTAAAGAGGCTTAATGATATACGGGAAAGGATTATCAGTGAAGTTCATCCTCTTTATGAGATTTTACGGGATAAGGAAAAAACAGTAAGTGATTATACAAGAGCCCTTTATGAATTAGGTATTAGGCTAAATGTATGGGACAAGCTTAATATACTTAATGAATATTTTAAGGAAGAGGACAATCCACTTATGTCTAAGGAATATGATCAGGTCTACAGAATTGTGATGGAGATTTATGATCAGATAGTTATGCTTCTTGGAGATGAGCATATCAGCCTTAAGGAGTTTACTGAGGTTTTTGAAACAGGTCTTGTGGAGGCTAAGGTGGGTCTTATTCCTCCGGGTATGGACGAGATAGTTATTGGTGATACACAGAGAACTAGATTAAAGGATATTAGGGCCTTGTTTTTTATTGGTGTCAATGAGGGTATTGTTCCAAAGGTTATTGGCAGCGGTGGTATCCTTTCAGATATTGAGAGAGAGCTTCTTACGGATAATGGGATAGAACTGGCCCCTACAAAGAGGCAGCAGGCATTCACAGAAAACTTCTACATATATCTTAATATGACAAAGCCTAAGGATAAGCTATATATAACATATCATAGAGTTAACGAAGAAGGAAAATCGGTCGGTCCCTCATACCTAATTGGTAGGCTTTTGACTTATTTTGAAAAGCTTAAAATAAATAATGAGGATGAGCAGTCTCTTGATTTGGAATATATACTTCAGGATGATGGTATCACCTATCTGGCTGAGGGCCTAAGGCAATATCAGGATGGCAGAGCGCCTATCTTAAACCAACAGATTGAGAACAGTGATGAGTACAAATCTGACAAGAAAGATAGGAGAACTTTGATTTTCCGAGAGCTGTATCATAACTACATAGGGGATGATAAGAGGAGAGGGATACTGGAGCTTTTAAAATCAGGTGCCTTCTATGTGAATACGGAGAGAGGGATATCTAAGGAAGCGGCTTATCTTTTATATGGGGACAATTTAAGCGGAAGTGTTACTAGACTTGAGCGATATTCAGGCTGTGCTTTTGCCCACTTTATGTCCTATGGTCTCTCCTTGGAGGAAAGAAGAGAATATAAGTTGGCAGTTCCTGATATTGGGAACATTTTTCATAATGCCATTGATGAGTTCTCAAAGATGCTTGATGTCAGTGACTATAATTGGCATACAATCCCTGACGATATAAGAGAAGAATGGGCTGTACTTAGTGTGCAAAAGGCTGTGGAGGATTTTGAGGGCGGCTATATAAGAAGTAACAAGAGAAATGAATATCTGATTAGGAGAATAGAAAGAATTACCGTAAGAACCTTGTGGGCGCTCTGTAATCAGATAGGTCAGGGCTCATTTGAACCAGCAGGCTATGAGATGCCCTTCCATCATATTCCTGATAGGGGATTGTCGCTTAAGGGTAGAATTGATAGGATGGATTTGTACGAGACAGAGGACAAGGTATATGTCAGGGTAATTGATTATAAATCAGGGTCCACTACCTTCGATATTCAGAGCATATACTATGGTCTTCAGCAGCAGCTTGCCATATATCTTAGTGCAGCCATGGATTATTTATCTAATCAATACCAGGGTAAAGAGATAATTCCTGCGGGTATATTCTATTACCATATAGATGATCCTATCGTAGCTAAGTCTGATGAGGCAGATGAGGATATATTCAAGAGTCTGAAGATGAACGGACTTGTAAATAAGGATAAAGAGATAATCGGGCTTATGGACAGCAAGCTAGAAGGTCCAGATGGTAGTCTTCGTGCCTCGGTTAGGTCGGATATAATTCCCGTGGACACCAATAAGGAGGGAGAGCTTTCAAAGCGCTCATCAGTAGCCAGTAAGAAACAGATAGAGGCTTTACTTGATTATGTTAACCAAAAGCTACTTAACAATAAGACGAATATATTAGAGGGCGATACTAGGCTCAATCCTTATAGGACAGGAGATAGGGTGGCCTGCGAATATTGTGAGTTTAGGACTGCCTGTGGATTTGACCCAAGGCTTCCTGGATACTCATATCGTAATCTGGCTAAAAAACCCCTAGATAAGCTAAAGCAAGAGATATGGGGAGAAGATAATGACTAAAGAAGGAGGATACCTATGGGTATGGTATGGACAGATGCACAACAAAAGGTAATTGATACCAGAAATAAGAACCTTTTGGTATCGGCGGCAGCTGGCTCAGGTAAGACCGCCGTGTTGGTGGAACGTATTATTTCTATGATTTCAGAGGGGGAGAGCCCTCTGGACATAGATCATCTTTTGGTGGTTACATTTACGAATGCCGCTGCAGCCCAAATGAGGGATAGGATAGGCAAGGCATTGGATAAGAAATTAACCAAAGAGCCTGGTAATACACATCTTCAAAAGCAGTCATCCTTACTTCAAAGCGCCCATATCACTACTATTCATAGCTTCTGCTTAAATGTAATAAGAAATTATTTTCATCATATTGATTTGGATCCATCCTTTAAAATGGCTGAGGAATCTGAGATTACCCTGATGAAATCAGATATTATATCTGATGTGCTTGAGAATTGGTATGAGGAGGGCAGGGAGGACTTTCACCGACTAATAGAAAGCTATTCTTTCTCTAAATCAGATCAACCCATAGAGGATTTGGTGCTATCACTATATAACTTCGCCATGAGTAATCCATGGCCTAGGGCTTGGCTTGATACCATAGGAAAACATTTCAAACTGGAAACTATAGATGATATGAGTAAAGCGCCTTGGATGAAGGAGCTTCTAAATCATGTGTCCGTGGTTATTTTGGACTTAAAAGAAAAAATTGACCTAGCAATAGATATATGTAATGAAGCAGATGGACCAGCTGCATACCTACCAGCTCTTATAAGTGATCGAGAGATGCTATCGGGCCTTATGAATATAGATAGCTATGAGGGCTATGGAGCTGTCTTGTCAGATATATCCTATACCCGTCTGTCTTCAAAAAGACAAAATGATGTGCCGGAGTCTAAGAAGAATAGAGTTAAGGGCTTAAGAGAAGAGATGAAGAAGGGTATTAAAGACCTTACCTCCTCCTTCTTCTTTCAGCCTGTAGAGGATATGCTAAATGATATGCAGGCAGTAGGAACTGTTATGGAGGTGCTTTCGGAGCTGACTAAGGATTTTATGGAGGCCTTTGCAGCCAAGAAGGAGGAAAAGAACCTCATAGACTTTAATGATCTAGAGCATTTTGCCCTTGGGATATTGATAGAAGAGAGCGAGGGAGAGATTGTTCCCACCAAGGCCGCAAAAGAGTTAAGTGAACAGTTTGACGAGATATTGATTGACGAGTATCAGGACAGTAACTTAGTTCAAGAGACCATTCTTAGGGCTATATCAAGAGAGCACATAGGAGGCTCCAACAGATTCATGGTAGGTGATGTAAAGCAGAGCATATATAAGTTTCGCCTGGCTATGCCTGAATTGTTTCTTGAAAAATATAAATCCTACGGTACATATGATAAGGATGAGGACGGCAGGATTAACTTAAGTCAAAGAATCGATCTTGATAAGAATTTCCGAAGTAGGAAGACTATACTGGACTTTGTAAATATAGTATTTGAACAGATTATGACTGAGCCTATAGGCGGTATTCTTTATGATGATGCGGCCTCCTTAAAATACGGAGAGTTATTTGAGGAGCTAATGCCTAAGAAGGGCGAGGAGCTGGATTTTGAAGTAAAGGAAAGAGTCGCTAAGGATGTTGAACTTATCTTAGTGACAGAGGAAGAGCTTTCTGAAGAAACTGCTGATAGCACACAGGATAATGAATATGGCTTATCAGATGATGAAGAAGAAATACAATATTCCAAGAAGGAGCTAGAGGCTAGAGCTATTGCCAAGCGTATTAAAGAGCTTATAGATCCAGAAAAGGGCTTACTTTTATTTGACAAGGATGAGGATGGCAACTATATTCATCGTCCTGCCATGCTTAAGGATATCGTCATACTTCTTCGAACCATGACAGGCTGGTCGGATGTGTTTGTTAATACCCTGATGCAGGAGGGTATTCCTGCCTATGCCGACACCGGTACAGGATACTTTCAGACCCTAGAGATTATGACCATCCTAAATATGCTAAGAATTATTGATAATCCTAGGCAGGACATACCATTTGCTGGGGTATTGTATTCTAAGATAGGAGGTCTAAGCACCGATGAGCTTGCCCAAATCAGGCTTATGGATCAAAAGGAAACCATGTATAAGGCCTGCCTAATCTATGAGGAGCAAGGAACTAATGAGGAGCTAAAAGGGAAGCTTAAAGCATTTTTAGATATGCTTCATAGACTCCGTGATATGATAAAATATACTCCCATACATGAGCTTATTCAGAAGATACTCGATATGACCGGATACTCATATTATGTTATGGCCATGCCAGGAGGAGATAGAAGGAAGGCCAATATTGATATGCTGATTTCACTAGCAGTAAGCTTCGAGAAGGGAAGTTATAGTAGTCTCTTTCATTTTATTAGATATGTGGAGAAACTTCAGAAGTATGATGTAGACTATGGAGAGGCAGTTATATCGGGAGAACAGGATAATACCGTAAGAATTATGAGCATCCACAAGAGCAAGGGATTGGAGTTCCCTCTTGTATTTGTTGGAGGCTTAAGCAAGCAGTTTAATATGCAGGATCAAAGGAGTAAGATCCTATTTGATGTAGATTATGGCCTAGGACCTGACTATATAGATATAGATAAGAGAACCAAGGTTCAAACCTTACTAAAAAAGGTTATCCAGAAAAAGACTCAGATTGATAATCTAGGCGAAGAGCTTAGGGTGCTTTATGTGGCCATGACAAGGGCTAAGGAAAAGCTTATAATGACGGGTTACTTAAAATCTGTAGAGGATATAGAACAAGCTAAGACTTTCTCCTTTTATGAGCTTATGTCAGTTAAAAACTATCTGGACCTAGTGCTTCCAGCTATGAATAATTCATTTACCGACTATATGAAAATTAGTCTGCTTCGAAAGAGTGACATAATTCTTGAGGAAATTGTTAAGCAGAGATTCCTAGAGGAGGATTATAAGGAAATCGAGTCTGAGATAAGAGCAGGCAATAGAGACGAGAATCTTGAGAAGGAAATCGAGAAGAGATTATATTATAGTTATCCTTATGATGATGAAGCTAAGCTTAGGGTAAAGCTGTCCGTGTCAGAACTAAAGAAGCTGGGTCAATTCGTAGATGATGAGGATAGCGAGCTTCTGTATGGGGATTATCATGTGGATGCAAAAGCTGATATGACTTCTAGAGATATAACTGACCAAGATTTAAAATCTGATGATGAGCCCTATATAAATGTAGATCAATATATTCCTAACTTTATAAAAGGCCCTGAGCTAGAAATAACAGGTACCGATAGAGGAACCCTATATCATAAGGTACTAGAGCTACTTAAGCTTTCAAGAGTAAGCAATTACGATGATTTACTAGGAGAGCTGGAGGCTATGGTTAGGGCTGGGCAGCTTACAAGTGATGATATTGGAAGGCTTAATACTAGAAATATATATAAATTTACCCAGAGTGATGTAGCCAAGCGTATTATAAGCGCAGAGGCAGCAGGAATGCTCTATAAGGAGAAGCAGTTTGTAATAGGATTAAAGGCTTCTGAGGTATATCCAGATAAGGAAGATAGTCATGAACTTATTCTAGTTCAGGGTATAGTCGATGTCTTCTTTGAAGAGGATGGTGAGCTGGTAGTTCTTGACTATAAATCTGATATTGTTAAGGAGGAGAGTCAGTTGATCTCCAGATACAAGGTTCAACTGGTTTATTACAAGAAGGCTTTGGAGCAGATATTAGGTAAAAGGGTTAAGGAAATGATTATATATTCGCTATATCTGGGTAAGGAGATTAAGGTCGATAGCAATCAATAAATTTGCTAATGCTGATATTTTTAGCTTGGTATACTTTAGTATAAGATGGTTACACTCTAGAAAAGAAAATAGAAAGGGTGTAGCAGGATGGCAAAAAAAGAAAAGAAAATCGATCTAAACAATCTAAAGCCCGAGGAGGAAATGAAATACGAGATAGCAAAGGAGCTGGGCTATCTTGATAAGGTTATGACAACTGGATGGAAATCTCTAACCGCTAAGGAATCAGGTAGAATCGGTGGTATAATCACCAAAAGAAAGAGGGAAGAGAAAAAGAGGAGCGAAGTTGAACAAAATTAAATAAATTAATTTGTAGGGATAGAAAAATAGTCTTACAATCAGATATGTTGTGGAAATGACAAGCTGGGGCTGTCGAATTAAGAAATTAATTCGGCAGCTTCTTTTATATCAAATCTTGACATATAATGCGTGTTTACATAAAATGGATGAAAGTAGATGTATTGGCTGTGACCATATTATCTCTTGTCCTGCTTACTAATCCTGAGGTAAGGGCTGCCATCAAGAATACTATAATTGAATGGTATGATAAATACACTTCAATTATATTTAAGGGACAGGAAACCTCTGATACCGGTGCTATAAAAGAATTCAAATTCGAGTATATACCTGCTGGATATAGCGAAAGCCTAATTGAAAAGTTCGGTAAGTCTACTGATATGGAATATGAAAATGGCTTAGGGGATTTTATTTACATTTCATACTGGCCGGATTCATACAGTGCTAGTATTTCTATAGATAATGAAAATCATATAATAAAGAGCGAGATTATTAACGGATATGATGCATATATAGCCGAAGCTACGAACGATGATTTTGATAATGGTATCATCTTAAGTATGGAAGGATATAGATTCACCTTATGGAGTAAGCTACCTACGAATGAGCTAATTAAAATAGTAGAATCAATTACTTGGTAAAAATCAACAATGAATTATAATAAATTTTGTATAAAATGTATGTAAGATAGATATTCCTTTAAACGTTTATTAAGTGAAGGCAGGTTAATGACAGGGATTTAGCCAAAGAAAAACTGTCTCGAATAGGAGTCGGTATAGAGTTTCAAGAAGTATCTAGGGAATACTCTGTGAATGCTGCATCACCAAGTAATTTAACTTTATCTATTTTTTCAGCCCACAGAGGTCATGATACATATCACCGTTTAATTTGCTCATTTGACTGGAATGGTTATGGAGAAAGTAAGCCGGCTACATATGATGTTTTGGGTATATTCTTTAATAAAAACATGGCAGACTACTATGGATATAGTCAAAGTGATGAAAATATATGTTGGTTAAAAGATTCATCAAAATTTTTAGAAGGTACTATTTTATTTAATGTCAACGATGATAAGTTTGAGTTGATAACAAGAGATGGGTATGTTTCAGTATATGTTACACCTAAAATGACAGGTACATTTGTTTATGGTGGTAAATATGTTCATACTTATAATACAACTAATACTACCACATCAGGTTCGGCATCTGTTAAGTTTAGTGGAACAGGAGTGACAGGAAGCATTGGATTTTCAGTTGACGTGACTACAGTTGAAACAAATTGGGAAAAAGGAACTGATAACGCAACATTTTGGTAATATAGATTTAGTCTTGTATCCTCAAATCTTTTTTAGAGAAACATAATTAAGCAAATACCTCCTATGTAAAGCAAATGTGAACTGTTTGCTAATACATAGGAGGTATACAACGAGATGATTGTAAATGTAATGCTTGGGGAGGGATATTCAATTATGAGCAGAAATAAAAGGTTTATTTTTTTATTAATCATGATATTATTTTTATCAGGTTGTAAATTCCAAGATACGAATAGTGATCCAGAGATAAATGCAATATTCACTATTTCAGAGTTATCAAATAAAGATTTTGACGATATAGGAACAAAAGGATTTAACATAGAAGACTTTAGAAAAGTCAATATATCAATAACTGTTAAAAACAACACTAATATTACTGATAGAGAAATTAGTCTTCCTAATATAAAAGATGTTATGAACTCATATGATATAGAACGTTATTGGTACGGTGAATATGTCACTAGTAATAATCCGAATGAAGATGCCGAATATAGGTATGATATAATGTTTTTGTCTAAGGGATTATCTGAAGACGATATTAAGTCTGTGTTTACTGATTCTAATATTATTGTAAGCTGGACGAGTAAAGAAGATAAAAAAGAGAAGAGAACTATTAATTTGACTGATATAATAACCTTTGAGTGATAAGATTTACTTATTTTGTTTTCAAACAGAGCGAAAGGAAATATTAGTAATGAGCAAGAAGATATTATTGTCTATAATATTAGCGGCTATAATTATAGTGGTTTCTTTCTTGGCTATACATAAATCGTCTAATTCAAGCATTAATGTTTGTGAGCTGATCGAAAGAGGCATATCAAAGCAATATAAAGAAAAAGTGGAGATTGATATATTTGATACTTATGAAATATTTGATTCTAAAATCATTGGATTCACTGCATTTGATAATAAAAAGTGTTCCTTTGCTCTTCTGAAACAAAAGGAAGAAGAATATCAGTTGATTAATGTTCAAAAGTTTGATGGGTTTATAGATAGAGGTATAGATATTTATCTGCAATATATTAATTTATATAATGAAAAACAGGAATTGAAATCGTATATGATTATTCTTAGTATGAATGATGAACTGTCAAAAATAGAAATATTGATTGACGAGAAAATCAATATATTTGAAGCTGGCGTTATGCCTTATATGAAAGTAATTGAATTACCGAATGATGATTTTGATATGAAGTATACCTTTTATGATTACTTAGAAAATGAGATAAAGTAGGATAATGAATTTGTATTAATGTATTTGATTATTGATTAGATTGTTGATTTACGGATTAGCTGTACATATTGAATAATAGAGTTAAAGTGAGCCTGTGTCTAGATTGATGACACAGGCCTATTATAATAGTAATTATTTTAGAACGGTGACTGATATTTTGTATTATTTAGCTTCAGGTTGTTGATTCCTAGGAAGCCCTTTATTGCCACACATGCCCCGCCAAGGAGAATTGAGGTGTCCCTAAGTACTGAGGGAACAATCTGGATATAGCTATTCATCTTGCTTTTTAAGGTATCCTCAATCTGCTTAAGTATATGAGGAAATTGTATAGTAAAGCTACTATTTATAATAACAATTTCAGGATTATAAGCGTTTAGTATATTGTTAATCCCCACTGACATATATTTTACGAATCTATCCATAACTTGCTGGGCTATTGAATCATTTTCTTCAAGCATTCTACTAAAAGTAGTAAAGTCTGCTTCTTCTAAACCTTTTAATCTTGCAAATTCCTGCATAAGCACCCGTTCAGATACATATTGCTCTAAGCAACCAAGATTTCCGCAGGGGCAAGGCCTACCATCTATCTCCACAATAGTATGGCCAAATTCACCTGCTCTGCCATCATAGCCTGTATAAAGCTGGTTATTTATGATTATACCGAGTCCAATACCTGAATGCACACTGATATTAGCAATATTGGCATAATCATATTGGAAGGTTTTCTCGCCCATTACTGATAGATTGGCCTCGTTCTCCATATATATAGGCACACCAAAATGTTGATTTAAGCCCTCGGCTAGATTTGCACCAGACAAATTATAGTAGGGTGCAAAGGATACTTGATTGTCGATGGTGACGCCGTGTATACCAATGGTTATTCCAACTAATCCATAGGGAGAATTATCTGGAAGCTTCATAGATTCTATAAGACTTATTATTTCGTTTACTATATTAAAGGCATTTCTTGGGGTTCTAATTTGCTTTAGGCAGCAGTCTTCACCTGCCAGATCAGAAACCAGGGCGGATATGGTATCAACTCCAAGATCAATTGATATGACATGACCAGCCTTTTTATTTAAACTTAGGAGGATAGGCTTCCTACCCAGACTTGTATCATCACTACCGATTTCTATTACCAGCTTACGGTTTATTAAATCCTGGACTATAGCTGATACAGTGGCCTTAGTTAATCCAAGATGCTTTGCTGTAGACGCTCTTGAGATAGAGGCCTGATTAATAATAGTCTCTAGTACCAGATGAGTATTAATATCCCGTATAAGTTCTTTACTGCCTGTAACCATATGATTCACCTTTCGTTCTGCTCTATGCATTGCCTTTTATAGGCTAATCTGCTTATCATAATAGCATAGAAAGAGATTTTTGGAAAGGGCGTTATTTTGACTTCTACCTTGACATAAGTGGGTCATATTGATATATTTAAGTTAATATAGTTTACTCAACTAACATGAGAAAAAATGTATATATTTACTAATGAGGCGATGATTATACTGGTGCCAATAATTCATAGTATGAAAGGAGTAATACACATATGTTGTATATAGGTGTGGATTTAGGAACATCCTCCGTTAAGCTATTGCTGATGGATGAGAATGGAAAAATTGAAAGTATTGTTACAAGGGAATATCCCATATTCTACCCTAAGACCGGTTGGTCTGAACAGAAACCGGAGGATTGGTATAGTGCTCTGGTGGATGGTATTAAAGAATTAACTAAGGATTGTAACACGGATGAAATCGATGGTATCAGCTTTAGCGGACAGATGCATGGTATGGTAATATTAGATGAGAATGACAAGGTTATTCGTCCCGCTATCCTATGGAATGACGGTCGTACCCAGGCAGAATGTGATTACTTAAATAATGAGATAGGTAGAGAGAAGATCTCTAGCTATACTGCTAACATGGCACTTACCGGATTTACTGCTCCAAAGTTATTATGGGTAAGAAAGCACGAGCCTGAGAATTTTGCAAAGATTAAAAAGGTTATGCTACCTAAGGATTATGTTGCATATATGCTCTCAGGAGTTCATTGTACTGATGTTTCCGATGCATCTGGCATGCTATTATTTGATGTTAAGAATAAGTGCTGGTCTAAGGAAATGCTTGATATATGTGGACTGAAGGAAGAACAGATGGCTAAGGTATTTGAGTCCTATGAAGTAGTTGGTAGTATAAGCCAGAAGGCTTCAGAGGAGACAGGACTTCCTACCAGTGTCAAGGTTATTGCTGGTGGTGGTGACCAGGCTGTTGCATCAGTTGGAACAGGTACAGTTGGCCAAGGAAAATGTAATGTTTCCCTAGGAACCTCCGGTGTAGTATTTATATCAGCTCAGGATTTTGCGGTGGATGATAATAATGCACTTCATGCCTTCTGCCATGCTGATGGTAAATATCATTTCATGGGTGTTATGCTGTCTGCCGGTGCTAGTAATACCTGGTGGATGAATGACATTTTAGGAACTAAGGATTATGTCAAAGAAGAGAAGGGTATCACTAAGCTTGGTGAGAACAATACATATTTCCTTCCTTATCTAATGGGTGAAAGAACACCTCATAACAACCCAAATGCAAGAGGTACATTTATAGGAATGACCATGGATACGACCCGTGAAGAAATGACCCAGGCAGTTCTTGAGGGTGTAGCATTTGCACTTCGTGATTCCTTTGAAATTGCCAAATCTTTAGGTGTAGAGGTAGAAAGAACCAGAATAAACGGTGGCGGAGCCAATAGCCCCCTTTGGTGTAATATAGTTGCAAATATTTTAAATGTTAAGGTTGATAAGATAAATTCCAAGGAAGGTCCTGCCTTTGGTGCAGCTATACTAGCAGCTGTTGGTTGTGGCAAGTACGCTAGCGTAGAGGAAGCTACTGAAAAGCTTATCAAGGTAGTTAGTACAGTTGAACAGGATCCTCAGATTGTAGAGCTTTACAATAAGAAATATGAGGTATTCAAAGAGTTATATCCTAGCTTAAAGGATATGTTTGATAAGATGGTATAGTCTTAAATAGTCGTTAATAACAAGATAATATATTAGGAAAGGTGCATTCTTATAGCACCTTTTCCTACTTTTACATTGATATAATTCACTAATCACAGCATAAGAGAAGGGAAATATAGATGTTTAATAATGTTAAGATTAATTCTGCAAAGATAAGTCAAGTTAAGGTAAATGATTCTTATTATGTAAATGCTTTTGAAAAAGAAGTTGAATATCTTAAGTCCTTAGAAATTGATAGATTGCTAGCTGGTTTTCGCGAAGTTAAAGGTCTTAAGCCAAAAGCATCAGTTTATTCAGGCTGGGAAAACACTGAAATAAAGGGTCATACCCTAGGGCATTATTTAGCTGCTATTTCACAGGCATATGCTAATTCAAAGGATGAAGAACTTGGTAAGGATATAGGGTATATTATAGATGAGCTAGCTGATGCTCAGCTAGATAGTGGGTATCTATTTGCTTCTGGCGAGTATTTATTCGATAATATTGAAAATAAAAAGCCTGCCTGGGTTCCATGGTATACCATGCATAAAATATTTGAGGGACTTATA
>JAAYPG010000023.1 GCA_012519905.1 Clostridiales bacterium
GAATTATTGGAAGAGCTAGAAGAATTGGAAGCAAGAGATGAACTAAGTAGCGAAGAAGATAATAATGAGAGTATCGATGAAGAAAATAAGACCACTGATAATAAGTTACGGGTTGCATCTGTAGCTAAGGATGATGAAGTAAAAGTTATCAGCAAGGGAACAACCATCAACGGAAGCATTTCTTCAGATGGCTCTCTAGATATTATGGGTAATATCACCGGTGATGTAGAATGTCTAGGAAAGCTTTCAATTACTGGTAAGATTATAGGTAATTCAACTGCCGCTGAAGTTTATATTAATACTGAACGCCTTGAGGGTTCTGTCAACAGCGAAGGTAGTGTTAAGGTAGGACTTGGTACTGTTGTGGTTGGGGATATAATTGGCACTTCAGGTGTTATCGCCGGTGCTGTTAAGGGCGAGATTGATATCAATGGACCTATCGTTATTGATTCAACCGCTATAATAAAAGGAAATATTAAGGCTAAGTCTGTACAGATTAATAATGGAGCAGTGATAGAAGGTTTCTGTTCACTAAGCTACTCAGATGTTGACCTTGATAATGTATTTGAATAAATGGTATTTATGTCTATCAGTGCTTGATAAATCCGTTTCATTGTGATAGATTATTAACGGTTAGATACTCCTATCAAGCGTATGGCGTTCTTGATGCGAGGAAAAATATGGAGGCATAATACTATGAATGAGTATAATCGGATTTTATTAAAGCTATCTGGTGAAGCATTAGCAGGAGAACAAAAAACAGGCTTTGATGAGGCTACTTGTATTAATGTGGCAAAGCAGGTAAAGGCACTTGTTGAAGAAGGTAGGCAGGTAGCTATTGTAATAGGCGGGGGCAATTTTTGGAGAGGTAGAAGCAGTGAAACAATTGACAGAACCAAGGCAGATCAGATCGGTATGCTAGCTACTGTCATGAACTGCATTTATGTATCAGAAATATTTCGATATGTAGGAATGGAAACCAAGATTTATACCCCATTTTCCTGTGGTAGTATGACGCAATTATTTTCTAAGGATGATGCTCTTGCACATATGAAGAGCGGTGGAGTGGCCTTTTTAGCAGGTGGTACGGGACATCCCTACTTTTCCACTGATACAGCCACTGTCCTTAGGGCGGTAGAACTGGATTGCGATATTATTCTGATGGCAAGAGCAGTAGACGGGGTCTATGATTCTGATCCCAAGCTAAATCCAAATGCAAAAAAATATGACACAATATCTATACACGAGCTACTGGATAAGAAGCTTGGAGTAGTTGATTTAACAGCTACTTGTCTATGCGTAGATAATAAGATGCCTATGCTGCTATTTGGTTTATCTGAGGAAAATAGTATTTTCAATGCAGCTTCCGGCAAGTCTAAAGGAACTATTATAACTGTATAATACATTAGATTACCTAGGTTTAATTATAGGAGGGATGAAGTAATGGATGAAAGATTGAAACAATATAATGACAAAATGAAAAAGACTATTGATAATCTGAAAGAGGACTACGCAACAATACGTGCTGGAAGGGCCAACCCTCATCTTTTAGATAAGCTAAGGGTAGATTATTATGGGCAGCCATCCTCTTTACAGGCTGTAGCTAATATCTCTGTTCCCGAAGCTAGGATAATTCAGATTCAGCCTTGGGAGAGTAAGATGATCAAAGAGATTGAGAAGGTAATTATGGCTTCTGATCTGGGTCTAACTCCCAGTAATGATGGCAAGGTAATTCGTTTGATATTCCCTGAGCTGACTGAAGAAAGAAGAAAGGATCTTGTTAAGGATATCAAAAAGAAGGCTGAGAATGCCAAGGTTGCTATTAGAAATATCCGTAGGGATGCCAATGATTCCTTTAAAAAGTTGGAGAAAGCCAGTGAGATTTCTGAGGATGAATTAAAGCTTCTTGAAAATAAGTGCCAGGAGCTAACCGATTCCTTTATTTCTGATATAGATAAAATATTAGATGATAAGTCAAAAGAAATACTCACAGTATAGATTAGTTAATATAATGTATAAAGCATGATGAAGATTGGGGTGTCCACAAGAGTATTATAATATTGCCCTTTTGGGACACCCTTTTTATTTTAAGAGGAAGGCTAGCAAGCAGTGCTCTAATAAGCTGGGCCTACTCGAATAAATGAGGGTAATTATGGTTGAGAACAAGTTAAATAACATACCGACCCATGTGGCCATAATCCTAGACGGTAATGGAAGATGGGCTAAAAAAAGACTAATGCCAAGAAACTATGGACATTCACAGGGCAGTAAGGTGGTAGAAAAAATCTGTGAGGATGCTTATAATATTGGTATCAAATATTTAACCGTCTATGCCTTTTCCACTGAGAATTGGAAGAGGCCTAAGGATGAAGTGGATGCTTTGATGAAGCTACTCAACAACTATCTTGACACAAGTATTAAGACCAGTAAAAAGAACAATATGCGGGTCAGGATAATTGGAGATAAATCCGGTCTTTCAGATGGGATACAGACTAAGATCAAAGCACTTGAAGAGGCTTCCAAGGAGAATAGAGGCTTGAATTTTCAAGTTGCTATTAATTATGGAAGCAGGGATGAGATAATTCGTGCTGTAAAGGCTTTATCCCAGGATTTAAAAGAGGATAGGCTAGCAGTTGAGGATATAGATGAAGGGGTATTTTCCAGATATCTTGATACTGGAGATATTCCAGACCCAGATTTAATGATACGTACCAGTGGCGAGCAAAGGCTATCAAATTTTTTATTGTGGCAACAGGCGTATACTGAATTTTATTTTACCGATGTTTTGTGGCCAGATTTTACTAAAGATGAATTGATTAAGGCTGTCGAATATTATTCTGAAAGAAAACGTAATTTCGGCGCTATTTCATAACAAGTCCATATGGAGGTAGATTATGTTTAAGACAAGATTAATCAGTGGTATTATGCTGTTGGCCATAGCTATAACGGTTATAACACTGGGAGAGAATGTGCTATTTGGGGCAGTTCTTGTCATCTCATTAGTAGGTATGACAGAGTTGTATAAGATTGTGAAGGTAGAAAGGTCCCTACTAGGTATAATTGGCTATCTAGTTGCTATAGGCTATAATATCCTAATATATTTTAGTCTGGATGATTACCTGCAACTACTATTTATAGGGTTTTTGTTGATACTAATGGTTGTCTATGTAATAGCATATCCTTTATACCGTATTGAACAGGTAATGACTGTATTTTTCGGACTTTTCTATGTAGCTATAATGCTATCATATATATATAGGGTGGCGGCTCTGGAGGATGGAGCTATCCTTGTATGGTTGATATTTATTGGTGCTTGGGGTTCAGACACCTGTGCATATGCAGTGGGTATCTTGCTTGGAAAGCATAAGATGGCACCCAGGCTAAGCCCTAAAAAATCAGTAGAGGGCTGTGTAGGGGGAGTTATTGGAGCAGCCTTGATAGGCTATATATATGCTCTAATCTTAGGAGATAAGATTGTTGGGCTTGCTAACCCTCGTGTCCTATTTGCCATAATTGGTGCTTCCTCCAGTGTGATTTCTCAAATTGGGGACTTAGCGGCATCAGCTATAAAAAGAAACTATAACATTAAGGATTATGGAATATTGATACCTGGCCATGGAGGAATTCTGGATAGGTTTGATAGTATAATATTTACCGCACCGATAGTGTATTATTTGGCTGTATTTTTCTAATCGGAGTAGGTCTATAAAATATTTTTATAAAAACACAAAATTAACATATAAGCATGATAGGATAAACATGTAGGACGTGAACAGTTACTACTGTTATTTGATGGATTTATATATAAGAAAAAGTAGTGTTGTAAGTTAGATAGAAAGATGACTGTTATATGGAGGACATAATGAAGAAGATTGCGATATTGGGTTCTACTGGCTCTATAGGAGTACAAACCCTTGAGATTGCAAGGGAGTACAAGGATGATATAGAGATAACAGCCCTGGTGGCTCATTCCAATATTGAGCTTTTGGAGCAACAGATAAGGGAGTTTAGGCCAAGCCTTGTCAGTGTCTATGATGAGGATAAGGCAAAGCTTCTTAGGGATAAGGTGAGAGACCTTCCTGTTCGGGTTGAGACTGGTATGGAGGGGACCATAGCTTGTGCCACAGAAGCTTCTACTGATACAGTGGTGACCGCCATGGTGGGAATGATTGGGATATTGCCTACCATAGAAGCTATAAAGGCTGGTAAGAACATAGCCCTTGCCAACAAGGAGACCTTAGTTACGGCAGGGCATATTATAATGCCCTTATGTAAAGAAAAAAATATAGAGCTATTGCCTGTGGATAGTGAGCATTCAGCAATATTTCAATCTCTTCAGGGTGAGAATCGCAAAAGCTTACAGAAGATATTATTAACAGCATCCGGTGGGCCCTTCCGTGGATTTACAAAATCATCTCTGGAAGCTGTAAAAGCTGAGGATGCTCTAAAGCATCCCAATTGGGCCATGGGAAAGAAGATAACCATAGACTCGGCAACTATGATTAATAAGGCCCTAGAGGTTATGGAAGCTGCCTGGTTATTTGACCTAGAGCTAGATCAAATAGAGGTTCTTGTTCATCCGCAGAGTATAATTCACTCTATGGTGGAATATGTGGATGGCAGTGTAATAGCCCAGCTGGGACTTCCAGATATGAGGCTACCTATTCAATATGCACTTTTTTATCCGGATAGGATGAATATGAAGCTTGGAGAAAGGGTAGATTTTGCTAGGATAAAGCAGCTAACATTTGAAGAGCCTGATATGGATACCTTCTATGGATTAAAGCTTGGCTTAAAGGCCGGAGGGCTTGGTGGGAGTATGCCTACAGTATTTAATGCTGCAAATGAATGGACTGTAGCAAGATTTATTGAAGGAAGGATAGGATTTATGGATATTCCTAGGTTAATAGAGAAGGCTATGGATAATCACCAAATTATCCCGAATCCTTCATTAGATGAAATTCTTAATATTGAACAAAAGACATATGATTTTATTGAAGGAATTATAGAATCCGCTAACTAAATGTCAAGTTCTTAGGACATTTAGTTCATTGTAATTGTTTTACGGATATCATGAAAGGAAAATGCTTATGAATATATTTATTGCTATATTACTATTGGGTTTCATCGTATTTATACATGAATTAGGACATTTTCTTCTAGCTAAGAAGAATGGTATAACAGTCACAGAATTCTCCTTGGGAATGGGCCCGAGGCTGGCCAGCTTCGTAAAAAATGATACAAGATATTCACTAAAGCTCCTACCCATAGGAGGGTCTTGTATGATGCTTGGTGAGGATGAGGATTTAGATGATGAAGGTGCATTTCATAAGAAGGGAGTATGGGCAAGATTCTCTGTAATTTTTGCCGGTGCTTTCTTTAATTTTATTCTGGCCTTTGTATTGGCAGTGGTCGTTATCGGAGCAGTGGGAGTGGATTATCCAAATGTTACAGAACTAAGTGAGGAATCTGCTCTATATGAAGCAGGAATCAGAGAAGGCGACAGGATAAGTAAAATTAATGGCAGAAGAGTACATTTTGCTAGGGATCTTCGTCTGAATTTTTTCTTTAATCCAATAACTGATGATACCCCTATAGATATTAGCTATGTAAGAGACAATAAAAGCTATAAGACCACAGTATATCCAAAGCCAAGAGCCTACTATAAACTTGGTATACAG
The DNA here is from genome assembly GCA_012519905.1 of Clostridiales bacterium. Lineage (GTDB taxonomy): Bacteria > Bacillota > Clostridia > Lachnospirales > Lachnospiraceae > Mobilitalea. The sequence goes on from JAAYPG010000023.1 coordinate 5,682, forward strand.
TATATAGATAATACAGAAGAGGGAATGTTGACTGCTCTTGAGAAGGGCTTTCCAGTCTATGAGGCGGGAATATTGCCAGGGGACATAATCACTAATATTAATGGAACGCCCATCGCAACAGGTCATGATTTGGCAACATATTTTGATGAAAATCCATTAACAGCTGAAGAACTTCAAATAACCTACCTAAGTAATGGAGTGGAAAAAAAGACTAGTATTACACCACGATTAGTTGAAAATGATTACTCTCTAGGATATTTCTATAATGAGTACAGAGAGAAGGTTACTCCGGTAGAGACTTTAAAAAATAGCTTCTATGAGGTGAAATACAATATCAACTATGCTATACAAAGCTTAAAACATCTTATCTCCGGTAAGGTTGGCCTAGAAGAAATAAGTGGCCCTGTAGGCATAGTATCTATAGTAGATGGAATTATGGAGGAGTCAGAGAGTGAGGGTGCAGGCTTTGTATTTCTTAACCTAGCCAACTTTGCACTACTACTTAGTGCCAACCTAGGAGTAATGAACCTCCTTCCCTTCCCGGCCCTAGACGGTGGTAGATTAGTATTTATTATAATAGAGGCCGTACGCAGAAAACCAGTACCAAAAGACAAGGAAGCAATGGTTCATCTAGTTGGTCTTGCACTCCTTATGATACTGATGGTTGTGGTTCTATATAACGACATACGTAAACTGTTTTAATTGTTCTGTACCCGGTACAGAATCGGGTTGTACCCGGTACCGTACCCGGTACAGAAATGAAAGGCGTGTATATATGTATAGAGATAATACAAAGAAAATAAGGATAGGGAATAGGGTGATCGGAGGAGGTAGTCCGATACTTATTCAGTCCATGACTAATACAAAGACTGATGATGTAGCAGGGACCGTTGCTCAGATTAATAGGCTGGCTAAGGCTGGCTGTGATATTATTCGTTGTGCGGTTCCCAATATGGAAGCAGCAGAGGCTCTCAAAGAGATTAAGAAGCAGATTGACCTGCCCTTGGTTGCTGATATACATTTTGATTATAGGCTTGCTATAGCTGCCATGGAGAATGGAGCAGATAAAATCCGTATTAATCCTGGTAATATTGGTAATGATGAGAGACTAAGAGCAGTTGTAGATGTTGCTAAGGAGAGGAATATTCCGATTCGAGTGGGTGTTAATAGCGGATCATTGGAGAAGGATATTATAGCAAGGTATGGCCGTGTAAATGCCCAGGGACTTGTGGAGAGTGCTCTTAATAATGTGAAAAGAATTGAGGATATGGGTTATGACAATCTAGTTATCAGTATTAAATCATCTGATGTTATGATGTGTATTAAGGGCCATGAGCTCATTGCCAAGGAATCACCCTATCCCCTACATGTGGGTATAACTGAGGCAGGAACAGTGAATGCTGGAAATATCAAATCTTCAGTTGGTCTTGGAATTATTCTATATCAGGGTATCGGTGATACCATAAGGGTATCCTTGACCGGTGATCCTGTGGAGGAGATAAAATCTGCCAAGCTTATTTTGAAGACCTTAGGATATCGGACAGGTGGAATTGATGTGGTATCCTGTCCTACCTGTGGAAGGACACAGATTAATCTTATCAAGCTAGCCGCAGAGGTTGAGGAAATGACTGAGGAATTTGACCTTGATATAAAGGTTGCGGTTATGGGATGTGTTGTAAATGGTCCCGGAGAAGCCAGAGAGGCTGATATAGGTATAGCTGGTGGCAATGGTGTAGGGATGTTGATTAAGAAGGGTGAGGTTGTTCGCAGAGTTCCAGAAGATGAGCTTTTGGAGACTTTGAGGCAGGAGCTAATTAATTGGGAGTAATTTGAGAATAGATAACAGTTGAAGATAGGGGTAAGGCAATATGTTATTCTTTGAAGCTTTTGATCAGTTGACATGTGATAATGAATTAAGAAACCTTTACAAGGACATCGATGTTGTAAGGGTTGTTGCTTCTAGGCAAAAAAAGACACTTACTATACACGTGAAAAGTAAGGTTTTGATTCAAAGGGATAAAATAAAAAGAATGGAAGAACTGCTTAATAAGCAGCTCTTTTCACATACAGGTAACAAGGCTTCTATAGCTCCATATTTTGAGCTGGCTGACACATACGAGCTTGAGAATCTACTTCTAGTCTACAGTGACACTATACTGGAGGAACTAAGAGAAAGAAGTATTGTTACATATCATCTGCTGACACAGGCAGAAACCAAGGTTGAGGGAAATACCATAACTATCAAAACCAAGGATAATTGTGTGACCAAGGGTAAGTTTGAAAAGCTAAAGGATTACCTAATTAATTTATTTGCAGATAGATTTGACTACGATATTACTGTTAATTTTGAGTATATTAAGCCTAAGGAGACTAGAAAGCAAAGACTTCCTGCGTTTTTAAGGCCAGAAGACGATTATGATGATGAGGAGGAATATGAGGCCCCTGAATATGAGTTTTACAGTGAAGCTGGCTATGGGGCCAGTAATCTATCATATCAAGAAGACGGCTACAATGGAGAGTATCCAAACGATTTTGTAGCCGGTGGGACAGGCCCAGGTAGCATGGTAGCTAGTGGAGCAGTTCCAGGTGGCATGGTAGCAGATGGTGCTGGTCCTGGTGGTATGGCTGTCGGTGGAGCAGTTACTGGTGGTATGGTAGCTGCTGGTACTAGTCCCGGTGGGATTAGTCCTAGTGCTAGTGCCAATAGAACCTCTGGTAATGGAGGCGGATCGGCAGACGGAAAGAACAATAATAATGCAAAGGATAAGAATTCTAAAAAGTCTACATATGAAAAGGGAAAGACCAGGTATCGCAGACTACCAAAGGATCCATCAGTTATATATGGTAGGAATTTTGAGGGAGATGTAATTCCCATAAGTGATATTATTGGAGAAATAGGTGAGGTAGTCATACGGGGGAAAGCCCGTAAGCTTGAAACCAGGCCTATAGGTAATGAGAAAAGTCTTATTACCTTTGTTCTTACGGATTTTACAGATTCCATAAAGGTTAAGATATATTCTAAGACTATAGAAGTTGATGAAATATTAGATACCCTTAAGAATGGCTCCTTCTATATGCTAAAGGGCGTAGCTATGGCGGATACCTATGAGAGAGATATTACCATAGGGGCTGTGGTGGGCATTAAGACTATAGGAGACTTTACAGCTAAAAGATATGACAGAGCACTTAAAAAGCGTGTTGAGCTTCATGCCCATACTATGATGAGTGATATGGATGCGGTGGTGGATGTACAGAAGCTGGTTCGTCGAGCATTTGATTGGGGACATCCAGCTGTGGCTATAACAGATCATGGGGTTGTACAATCATTTCCACAGGCAGCTTATGCTATAAATCCAAAGAGTTTTTCTGATCCTGAGGAAAAGGCAAGAGCGGAGGCATTCAAGGTTATATATGGTATGGAAGCCTATCTGGTGGATGATATCAAGGAGGTTGTGATTAACGGCAAGGGGCAGGATCTTTTTGAGGATAGCTTTGTCGTATTTGATATTGAAACCACCGGATTTAGTAAGGTTAATGACAGGATAATAGAGATAGGTGCAGTTAAGATATCAGAGGGTAAGATTATCGACAGGTTCTCTACATTTGTAAATCCTAGGATACCGATACCCTATGAGATTACACAGCTGACCTCTATTAACGATGAGATGGTGATAGAGGCGCCTGATATAGAAAATGCACTTGTGGATTTTCTTGAGTTTAGTAAGGATTCTGTATTGGTGGCGCATAATGCATCATTTGACATGGGGTTCATAATCCATAATGCCAAGCTTCTTAATCTGGCAAATGAGTTTACATATATAGATACTGTGGGACTGGCAAGAATATTGCTTCCCAACCTTAGCCGCTATAGGCTAAACACAGTAGCTAAAGCTTTGGGTGTGTCCTTGGAAAATCATCATAGAGCAGTTGATGATGCAGAGGCTACGGCCGAGATATTTGCCAAGTTTATAGAAATGCTTAAGGAAAGAGACATTTCCAATATAAATGATATCGATAAGCTAGGAAAACTATCAGCAGAGGCCATTCGTAAGCTGCCAAGCTATCATGCCATATTGCTGGCCAAGAATGATACCGGCCGTATTAATCTATTTAAGATGGTATCTTTGTCTCATATAGAATACTATAATAAGCGGCCCAAGATACCAAAGAGTCTTTTGATGGAATGCAGGGAGGGGATTCTTGTAGGATCCGCCTGTGAGGCAGGAGAGGTCTATAGGGCGGTATTGTCAGATCAATCCGAGGATCAGCTAGAGGCCCTGGTTAACTTCTATGATTATCTGGAGATACAGCCCCTTGGAAACAATGAATTTATGCTTCAAAGTGAGGGCGGTGACTATAAGGACATAAATTCTGTGGAGGATCTACAGAGATTAAACCAAAGGATTGTTGAGTTGGGAGAGACCTATAATAAGCCAGTGGTGGCCACCTGTGATGTGCATTTCCTTGATCCTGAGGATGAGGTATATAGAAGAATCATACAGGCTGGCTTGAAATACAAGGATGCAGATATGCAGCCACCGCTATATTTTAGGACTACTGAGGAGATGCTGGAGGAGTTCGCTTATTTAGGTAGGGATAAGGCTGAGGAAGTGGTAATAACCAATACAAACCTGATTTGTGACCAGATAGAGAAGATATCCCCAGTAAGACCTGATAAATGTCCGCCTGTGCTGCCTAATTCTGAGGAGAATTTGAGAAATATATGTTACGAGAAAGCCCATGCACTTTATGGGGAGGAGCTTCCTAAGCCGGTTAAAGACAGGCTTGAGCATGAGCTTGGTTCAATTATATCCAATGGATTTGCTGTTATGTATATAATTGCGCAAAAATTAGTATGGAAATCAAATGAGGACGGATATCTTGTTGGCTCCCGTGGTTCAGTTGGTTCTTCATTTGTAGCCACAATGGCTGGAATAACAGAGGTTAATCCTCTAGCACCTCATTATTATTGTGCTAGCTGCCATTATAGTGATTTTGAATCAGAGGAAGTCAAGAAGTTTGCCGGAAGCTCGGGCTGTGACATGCCAGATAAGAATTGCCCTGTATGTGGAGAAATTCTTGAAAAGGATGGGCATGATATACCATTTGAGACCTTCTTAGGCTTCGATGGTGACAAGGAGCCGGATATCGACCTTAACTTCTCAGGGGAATATCAGAGTAAGGCACATGATTATACAGAGGTCTTATTCGGAGAAGGCCACACATTCCGTGCAGGTACCATAGGTACCTTGGCTGATAAGACTGCATTTGGATTTGTGAAGAATTATTATGAGGATAGAGGTATACACAAGCGAAATGTTGAGATAGACAGATTAATTGAAGGCTTGGTAGGGGTAAGGCGGACCACGGGACAGCATCCTGGTGGTATTGTTGTTCTTCCCCATGGTGAAAATATCTATTCATTTACTCCGGTACAGCGTCCTGCCAACGATATGAAATCAAAGACAATTACCACGCATTTTGACTATCACTCCATAGACCATAACCTACTCAAGCTTGATATACTGGGCCATGATGATCCCACTATGATTAGAATGCTTGAGGATATCACAGGGGTTGATGCTAAGACGATACCCTTTGATGAAGAAAAGGTATTGTCCTTGTTCCACGATACCAGTGCTCTTGGGGTAAGCCCCAAGGATTTAGATGGATGCGAGTTGGGTTGCCTTGGAGTACCTGAATTTGGTACCGACTTTGTTATGCAGATGGTTAAGGAAGCCAAGCCCAAGACATTTTCAGACCTGGTTCGTATATCAGGCCTGAGCCATGGTACTGATGTTTGGCTCAACAATGCCCAGACACTGATAAAAGAAGGAACCTGTACCTTGTCAACCTGTATATGTACCCGAGACGATATAATGACTTATCTTATCAATACCGGGGTAGAGCCAGGACTTTCCTTCAAGATAATGGAGAGTGTTCGAAAAGGTAAGGGTCTAACTCCTGAATGGGAGGAGGCTATGCTGGCAGCCAATGTACCTGAATGGTATATCCGTTCCTGTAAGCAGATAAAATATATGTTCCCCAAGGCCCATGCGGCTGCTTATGTAATGATGGCATTCCGTATAGCCTACTTTAAGATATATTATCCTCTAGCTTATTATACGGCTTATTACTCAATCCGTGCTTCGGCATTCAACTATGAGATAATGTGCCAGGGACAGGCTCATCTTGAATCGGTAATGGCAGACTACAAACGTAGAATGGGCACCTTATCCAAGAAGGAGCAGGATACATACCGGGACATGCGCATAGTACAGGAGATGTATGCTAGAGGGATTACATTTGAACCAATAGATATTTATAGAGCCGATGCCCATAGATTCCAGATCGTAGGAGACAAGATTATGCCATCCTTTAGATCCATAGACGGAATGGGCGACACTGCTGCTAATGGTGCAGTAGAGGCGGCAAAGCAAGGAAAATTCTTATCCAGAGAGGATTACAAGGTACGCAGCAAGGTGAGTTCTACAGTAGTAGACACTATGGCAAGACTCGGGCTCTTTGGAGACCTACCCCAGTCCAACCAGATGTCATTGCTGGACTTCCTGTAAAAACCTGTACCGGGTACCGATTTGGCCTGTACCGGGTACAAAACTGGCCTGTACCGGGTACACAAATAAATGTCGCCTTGATTTTATCAGGGCGATTTTTTATAACAGATAATGCTGTATTATTTGAGGTTGTGTAATCAATTTGGTACTACTTAAAACAGAATTTAGATAAATATTATAAATAATTGCGTTAATATTTTATAATCACCTATCCATTTTAATACTTTCAGCACTTTATAGGTGTAATCATGATTATTACATCAAACTCTCATGAGAGAAAGGAGATAAATGTGAAAGAAGAAAACGAAATTGTACGATTTGTCGAACCAATATTACTCTTCTCATTGAAGCGAGTCAGTAATCGAGCAGATGCTGAGGATCTTGCTAGCGAAATTATTCTACATGTTTTGGATGGCATCAAAAAATATGATATTGTGTGTCTCGATGCATGGGTATGGCGAATAGCGCATAATCGTTATGCACGATTTTGTGAGGAGAGAAAAAGCAAAGTGGAGATTTGTTGCGAAGAGTTTACCATTGACCTTATCGGTGACTACGATGTTGTGGATGAGGATGGGATTAGCAATGAATATGAGACAATATTTCGTTATCTCCACACATTATCTTCTGAGTACAAAAACATACTGGTTGATTACTATATCGGTGAACTATCTGTAAAGGAACTTGCTATAAAGTATCAGCTTCCTGAAACTACAATCAAATGGCGTCTGAATGTCAGCCGCCAGAAGATCCGTGATAGAATCAGCTCATATTCGAAAGGAGAATTTATAATGGATAAGGTGTATAAACGCATCAACTGGGAAACATCTTCCTGCAATGGTTCAATGAATGCAAGTGCTTATCTTTCAAATCAAGTTGCTCGTGCAATATGCGAAGCGGCATATGAAGAACCACTAACGATCGAAGAAATCAGCCTTAAAACAGGGCTTCCGACAATGTACATTGAAGACACTCTTCCCAATCTAATATACGGAGATGCTATACAAAAGATAGGCAAAAAATATAGCACTGATTTCATTATTCTCCGTCTGAAGGATAGAATTCAGATGGAAAATCATTTCAAACCGTTGATTGGAAGCATTTCGGATTATTTCGAAGGGTTATTTTCAGAATGCGAGGAAAAAATAAATGAAATGAGCTTTTATGGACATGATTTCGGTATAAGGCGTCTTGGATACATTGCATTACCACTTTCCCTAAGAGAAAAGGTGAGATATATTATAAATAATATTCTTAACCTTGAAAATGGTCCGTTTCCTCCACGAAAGGATGGCGGCTATGGATGGTTTATTGTTGAAGAATCGAAGGATGAAAGTGATATAGGTGGTGAGTACACATCAGGCTGTAACATCACAGAGGGAGAAGTTGATTTTATTTATTGGTATAACATTGGTAAATATTTCTGCAATGATATTTATCAAAATGGTGGTACGATATGGCTTTCTGAAAATAGTATACCGCATAAATGTATCAATGGCGTCATTCCAAATGGTATTCTTACCGAAGACGATATTGTTCGGCTTTTACAACGTAATCTTATAATCAAAACAGACAGCGGTTATAAATTAAATTTTGCCTGCTTCACGCAGGAACAGTTTACTGAATTTACAAAGATATTTAGAATTCAGGATAGTAGGCTTGAAGAGATGTTGGTTGAGTTAATTCAAATTATCAAAAAGTGTTTTGTTGGATTTGTTCCTAAACGTCTTGATAGTCAGATCAATCAATGGGTTTCCGGTTTTGTACACAGTATTAATGGCTATGTTACAGACGAGTTGATTTCAAGAGGAGTCCTTGAAAATCCTAGTGATGATAAGCCGCTTACAAATGGTGTCTTCTATGTTGAAGGAAAATATATAAATGTGTGATACTTATCAGTCTGTACCGGGTACCGTACCCGGTACAGACTGATTTGGTACCCGGTACAGTACCGGGTAGAGGAGAACTTAAAAACTTGAAATAAACTTGAAAAAACTTGAAAAATGCAAACAAAAAACCACTTTGCAAAGGGGTAACCTCTGAAAGTGGCTTAAATACTAGCTTTTTTATTAGCAGCTCGTAGGGGAATCGAACCCCTGTTTCCGCCGTGAGAGGGCGGCGTCTTGACCCCTTGACCAACGAGCCGTGGAACATTACTTATAATATACTATTCTCTAGAAAAAAGCAAGTACTATTTTAAAGTTTTTTTAATTGTTTTATGAATTGATACAATAAACTTGAAAATGAAAGAATATAATGGAAAACTATGTATTGACATACAAATATTTACATAGTAATATAGATTTATTAGTAATAATATGTAATATAATATCATTTGCGTATACTATATATTCTTAATTTTTTATTCTGATCTGTATCTAGGCACTCGCCATTTATATCCATATAAATTATCATAAAATTAGAAGGAATGATAACATGATTATACCTTGTGCTGATAATAGTTGTAATAATATTGATGAAGAGGTAAAGAGTGAGGAATGGAGACAAGAAATGTTGGAAAATGTTATATCTGAAAGTGATATAAAGAAATTAGAGGAATTTATTAATAAAATATACGATATGTAAAGAACTAAGGAGGGAGTAGCATATGAAGAAAATAAAAGGGTTTATGTTAATGCTAGTAGTATTGATGGCAGTTGTAATTCAAGCTAATACACAAAAGGTGGAAGCTGCAAATATGTACATAAAGGTAGAGGACTTTATAGAGTATATTGTAAAGGAAATGGAATGGGAAATAGGTACCACTTCTGAACAGCCTTATATAGATGTAGCAATGGAGAAGGGAATATTAAAGAAGGGCGATTTTAAGGATTATTCTGAATATCTTACACGAACTGATGCAGCAGTTATAGCTAATAGGTTAGATAAATATATAAATCTATGGTATGGGTATCCGCAGGATGTGTATGAGTTCTTGAGGGATTGTACATTGTATGAGGGAAGGTTGTTTTATAGTACGGAAGGGAGTTTATATCCTGAAGGAGCAACTAGAGAAACATATCCGGAGAAAAATTTCCATGATGAAGTAGTTATGCCTATATTGGGGGAATATTTTAAGGATGATAATTGGAAAGATAGAGGGTTAAGGACTGGGTATCATTATGTGACGGATGGTAATGCAAATATTATCAAAAGATATATGATTATTGGTGTAAAACCAATTGAAGAATTAAATTTTGTTGAAAAAAAACCGTTTGATGAAAACTCAGCAATAGTTAAGGCATGGAATATAATTCATGACCATGATAGAAAAGAAACTGCAGTATTAGAGAAAAGAATTTCAGATATTAAGGATATTCCAAAGAGTAAGCGTGAAGCAGTAGCTTCTATTGTTGCTAAAGGCATTATTAAGGGATATTCCAACGGAATGTATGTGCAGAACAGGGAATTTAGGGGTAATAAGAAGATTACAGATAGTGGTGCTAAGAATGTCATACAGTTAGTGCTTAATCCTGATAAGAGATCTTTAATAAGTCCTGATGGACAGTTAATTAGAACAACTAAGCTACCTAAGAATTATAAAGAATATAAATATATCTTAGAGTGCTTTCCTAATAAATATTATGAAATGAAGTATGTATTTATGTATTTGTCAGATTATTTATCAGGTGAAATACGCGATGATGCGTATGCTTATCCAAAGGATGTTGATTATGATTTTTTGTATGAAAAGTTCTATCATAAACAACTGAGGTTAGAAACGGGTAAATACGGTCACTTTGATGAAGCTTTATATAATGTAGAGAAATACTTACAGCATATATTTGATGTTGATTATCGTACTGTTAACGAAAAGTGGAAAGAAGGGCTTGCGTCTTCTTTGAGCTTTTATAGTTGGGATGATAGTGTTTATAAACAAATAGAAAGATACATTGAAAATATAAAAAAGAACAAGGTTGTCGTGGAGTTAGAGAAAATTTCATTTGATTCTGGAACTGTCTATGAGCTTAGAGGGAATCTTCGCGTAAGAGTATATGTAAAATATCGTATAATAGCTGATGATATAAGTGTTCCTACAGATCAGCTAATTATGGGAACCTATATAAAAAACATAAAAAAGAGTGAGTGGAGAGAGGATATTTTTGATGTATATATTGAATACAGGAGTGAAAATAACATCTACAAATGGGCTCCTTCAAAATTTATGCCACTAGATGATTGGGCATATAGAGATAGCTTTGAGTAGGAGGAATTTGATGAAACTACGACAAGCGTTAAAAAAAGGAAAAAAGATTATAATAATATGGTTTATACTACTTATGGCTTTAGCTATAAGTAGTATAAGTCATGCTGAAAGTGAATATCCTATACCATGGATGGATGATGATGGAAATATAGTCTTTGATATTAAAAGTACGGCTGCTTCTAGTAATACCAACATAAGATATAGGACTGTTGGTTATACTATATCTATGAAAAAGCAGGAAAATATGGTAACTGCAAAGGGAATACAGGGACCTGATGCCCCTCCAACTCCTTATGGATATATTTCATTATCAAAAGCTAATAAGGAAGAGTTAATAAGAACAAAAGAATATGTTATCACAAGGTTTACTATTCCTGAA
>JAAYPG010000171.1 GCA_012519905.1 Clostridiales bacterium
AAGCCCATTAGACAACAGGAACCTAGATCATATGCAGTAGCCATCATATGCAAATTCTGGGCGACATGGCCACAATCAATTAATATAACTCTATATCCCCTCTCATGATACTTCCATTGATTTCTCCAGAAGTTTGCACCCAAAATAAAAGTAAAAGCTGCTGTATCTAGCATCGCTGCATACCCGCTAACTTCTTTTGAGGTTTTTGAAAGGTCATTATTATTAACAAATATTAATGCATGCTCAAGAGAGTCATAATAATAAATTCCCTTTTCCAACCCTTCAACACGGTTAACAGATATATATATATCGATAGGATACAATCCTCCCCCCGACGGAACCGCTCTTAATAACAAGTCTGTTTTCTCTAGCTTTCCTGTTATACCATAGGTGTAGTATAAGATATTACTTAATTTTTGTATACTAACGCTGGCATTACTATAATAACGCCTTGAGCGTCTGTTTAAAATAACTTCTTCTAGTGTATGGCGAATGGAATGATCCGCTGATGGAAGCTTTATTTTTTTATAGTGTTTTGGATATTTCTTTCTTCCTTGCGCAGTTAACTTCTTTACTTCATCATCTATTTTATCCAAGGGAAGCATGAAATCACCTTGTTGATGGAAGGTACGCATCTTTGAGTTTTCATGGTATATTCTGCTGACAGTAGTTTCTTTCATTAAGTTCTTTTTAACTATCTCTTTTTTTATAACATTAATATACATTGGATAGCATACCATAAGAACCGCTATTGCCCTCTCTATTACATTCAATTTACACACATTTTCATCTGTGTCAATCAGATTTTCTGCTCTACAATATACATCCTTTTCCTTGGGGCTAAATTTCTGTAATACACTTACATTTTTGCTATATAGTTCTTGTAATAAGGCTTCTGAACTGACAGGATTGTCATCAACCTTCTCTATCAATATATATATTGAATCATTATCTTTACTAAGTAACTTAAAAATAATATTATTATTTTCATCTATAGCATTAATCTGTCTAAGTAGAGAATTATTGTATTCAGATGCCACTACCTTTAAATCATAAAAAGATGAGAATTTCATATATAAATTCTGGCTAAAATCATTATAATCCTTAAAATCATTAGTTTCATGAAATATATAGTTAGCCAAGAAAACTAGACTTGTATCATCAATATAATTATGATGAAGTCTCATAAATTTTTCGATGAATTCCAATTTTAATGCCTTGTTTATACTCTCTTCAATATTAAAGATGGGTATTCTTTTATCTTTAATATGTATAAACTCAGTTCCATTGGTATTTTTGTAATTAAACAATACTTTCAACTGTGAACTCATACTTCACCATCCCATCTTTGTACATTTAGTTCCATTCCATTAAAATCTTTTGGAAAACAATATATTTTTTCAAATAAAAGAGTCTTATCTAAAGAATCATATATTATGGTTTTATCATAGGTTGTTTGAATATTTAGTTTCATTATAGATGTCAAAACATTTAGTATCATTTCACATATACCCATTCTTTGAACTAATATATTTTTGGCAATACCTTTCTCTCTTAGATGTTCTAAGTCAACCTGCTTACTAAATGAGTAAAAGTCTGTATAGTTAAATTGATTTAAAATAGGACTAAGTAAAAACGAATCATCATAGAACAAAACAAAGGTCCACAGTAACCCCTTATTTCCTTCGATTTTTTCCGCTAGATTCTCCAGCTTATCCAGAGTAGTTGAATCAAAGCAGGACAGAATTATGTTTCTATTATCAAGCTCATTAAGCTGTTCTTCCTGAAGCAAACTATTATTTAGTCCAAATCCCTCCAATATTTCTTTCACAAAAGCTAAATTATCCCCTTCTGCAATTAATCGGAACTGCATATTTTTCATTTTTTTCAAATACTTATCTAAACTTATTGTATATTGTGAGAGAAAATATAAGAAATTAATATCACCCTCACTTAATACATCCTTAGATAGATAAATTAAATTATTATCTCTAAGAAAATAAATCATCTTTTGAAGATTAGTCTTACTGAGCCTATATTGCAATCTCTCAAATAAATCTTCCACTTTGGTCCTGTCCGCATTTTCAAGTATCTCTTTTACAATATCTAGAGAATTACTCTTTCCCATAATTAATGAGGATTTCTGTGTAATAATTTTTATCCGGCCATTGGTATTATTGACATTTTCAACTTTATGAGGCAAAATATATATATAATTATTCATTGGGTTTCTCCTTTTTTAATACCAAAGTGCAGACCGCACTCTGCACTTTGGTATATGTGTTATTACTTTTCTTCTAGCTCAAGATCATTTACGTCCACGGAAGTGGTTGTGCATCCGAAGAAGCAGTTCTCCTCGTCCACCATGTTCTTGTGATTGTTGGTTGATAATACCTCAATACTCATGTTTTCCTTTTTAGTCATTTTTGTATCCTCCTTTTATTTTTTATATAAACATATCTTTTCTTTATGTATGTACCTACTAATTTATAGAAAAGATATATTTTCAAAATTATCTATGGAAATGGATGCGGGAAATTATTGATAACCTTTTCCTCTCCTATTTCCATTAGGCGTTTATTACTGAGAAATCTATACCTATGAGTACCATGAAGGGGTTGCATTCCTGGTACAATAATTCTTGCTGCACTTGCACCTAAATTTGCTATTTCATAAGTCGTAATGTCTACATAATAAACATCCTTATTTATGTTCTTTATCATTTCTACTATCACATCAATTTTATCATCATCAGTCATATCTTCTGACAAGGCCTCATTAAAGTTTGAATTACATCTTTCTGTAAACCTATAGTCCTCATCTAAGAAGTATCCTACCTTCTTTCTCATCTCAGGATAAATTGAATAGAAAGCTGCATGCTTTTGAAAGGAATCGATTTTATTAAATTCCTCTATCAAATTATCGTTTTTATAATTACGCACCAGCATGTTAATATAGGTAATGCCCTGAGCCGCCTCTAAAAATGCCTTTTTTATGGCCTCTGATATTGTAAATCTAGTCGCTGCTCCAATCATAAAATGCTTCGTCTCCTCATCATGAATAGTTACAACAACAGTATTTAGTAGGTTCTGTATACTTATATCATAGGCATTGCATATATATTTTTCAGATATCATAGTTTTATTATCTTCTATATAATTTTTTATATCTAAACGTCTATTTGGAGCTAATTTCAAAAACCAGCTTAATGCAAAAGCATCTCTTTCAATAACTTCATAAAATCCACTTAGTATAGCCTGTTTACTTGTTTTCCCCAATGCAAGACCTGTTGAGATTGCAGGAGTAATTCTTTCTTCAGATTCTGTTACCCTATAGGGCAGTTTTATAAAGGATAAAGGAATATACTCCTGTTGACCAGTACACAGATTTTTTGCCTTAGACCACCGTATCCTAACATTTTCATCAAGTTTTTTATAGGGAAAACTCCTATCACAATATTGCTCATCCGAAAACATTACAAAGTCATTCAATTTCACTTTGTCTTCCTGTATTTCTTTTGACCTGGCTAATATAATATCGTCAGGAGAATAACTACCGGCAGCTAAGCGCTCTAGGCTTTCTCCAACCGCAGAACAACTTGCACTAATAGGATCAAATCCGGCACCACTGTTTGACTGCGCAAACAGACTGTTCCCGTAAATTGTATAATCTGTTGTTGTACTAACAGCTACATATATATCTACACCTAGACTTTTTAAAGACTCTGTCCTTACCTCTGTTATAATCCCCAGCTTCTCGTCCACAGCATCCATCAAATCATTGGGATGTTTATTTCCTCTTCTCATAAATGGCTGGAAACCATGTCTTTGAAGCTTACCATCCTCAATTATCCATACTATATTGTCATCATCCTCCTCAACCAACCTCACAGTTGCCAACTTTATTTCGTCATTATTCTTAATTATAAAATTTTGATTATAATAAATCTCATCCTGATAATCCTCACTAGATAGTCTGATTTTCTCTTTAATAGCGAGATCATTTGAAGCTAATCTTACAACGAAATCATTAAAGGAGTGTTCATTATTTGTTAGTGGGCCTATATAGATAACCCCTCCCTCTAATAGTATAGGTAATACCTTCTTATGCTTAGCATCCCTGATAGCTTGAAATACATTGCTTCTGTTAAATATCGTATAATATACAGGTAAGATATCTACTAAATCCAAATCTAGTGGGGTTGATAAAAATAATTCCTGGTTAAATGGAATACCTTTTCTTAAGAATTCCATGACCTCTTTCTCTTCCCCAGTATATTCTTTGCATCCGCTGATCATCTTTTTAACTACCACCTGCGTTAGGGTATTTCCTTTCAACCTTTTTATTTCACCGTTCTTACTAAATAATATTGAATTATTATTGATCGCTATATAATTTATCATGGAATCCTCCTTATGTTATTATTTTGGAACTTCCTAAAATGGTAGTATCTATATAATTGTAAATATCATCGAGTCTAACACTATTAATTTCTTTATAATAATCCCTTGCATTAATATTGCCTCTAAGATTTACCATGGCCAAGTTAACATAATCGCTCATTTTATTTCTTCTATCTTTTTTACTTAAAATTAGCTTTCTTTTGGCCAACTCTAAGATATCCTCATCTAATCTATTCATCATTTCTCTCATTAACTCGCGAAAGATTCCATGAAAGATATGTAGGGAAGTTTTGCTATCTGCTTTTATATACAGAACACTATATCCAAAATCTAAAAGCTCTCTGGGATAAAAAGCAAAGCTATAACACAGTTTTTCTTCTATAACCAACTTTTTGTATAATTCACCGGTAGTCCCCCCCAGCATTGCCCAAAGTATATGTGATACATATTTCTCATTTGAATAATAATTTGGTGTTTCCCATAACTCTACATACTCATTATTCGGATAAAACTGTCCTAAATGATTTAAGTCATATCTTTGGCTATACTGCGTCTTTAAAGCATTGCCCTTCTTAGGCAGGCATTCCCATATCCTGTCTTCAAGCTGAATGTTAGTAACCAGTGATCCTTGGGTATTGTCAAACTTGCAGAATTTTTTCATAGCAGCAAATATCTCTGCCTGTGTGTAAGCCAAATCTTCATATCTTTGATGAAGTATTCGATAATGTACATCTTCTAGAATGTGCTTATTAACTATAGTTCTTTTCTTATAAAACTTTATTGCTACTTCCGCTCTCATACTAAATATTAATTTCAGGGCAGATAGAATATTACTTTCTTTACCTTTCATCAAGATATTTAAACAGCCAGCTTCAATATTAGCCTGAAGTTGAAGGATTCCGTAGTATGTCTTTAGATATTTTATTAAAAGATCACTAATATCCTTTAGATGATTACGAATTTTACCAATTGTATTTATCGAGATAATTAGAAAGCTATCGCTTATATCTGTATTCACTATATTTAAATTAAAATTACATTTACTTTCTTTGTTTAATACAGTAATATAACTCTTCTTTTCTGTATTTATTGAAATGTTATTGCTACTGAGCTCCTTGTTATATTTTATAAAGATA
>JAAYPG010000172.1 GCA_012519905.1 Clostridiales bacterium
GCCAAAGATAATTCCTCCTTAATTCATGACAAGCAACTTCATCCAAAGTTTGCTTGCTGCTGGCAAAGAATGATAAATAATTTCTATATCATGTTTCCTACCAATTAGTTTGCCATTATAAACTAATTGAAATTCAAGTAGATTCAAATCTAATAAAAGATTTCTATCTATAGTCAAGAATTAAAGAAGAACATGCTATAATGCTTTATATTACCATCTATAGTGAGCAAATGCTTTATTTGACTCTGCCATCTTATGCATATCTTCTTTTCTCTTAACGGCTGCACCTGTATTATTTGCAGCGTCTAAGATTTCATTCGCCAGCCTATCCTGCATGGTCTTTTCTCCTCTTTTTCTGGAGAACATAGTTAACCATCTTAGAGCTAACGCCTGTCTTCTTTCAGGTCTTACTTCAATAGGAACCTGATAGGTTGCACCGCCGATACGTCTTGCTTTAACTTCGAGCATAGGCATGATATTGTTCATAGCCTCCTCGAACACCTCAACGGGGTCCTTACCGGACTTTTCTGCTACCTTCTCAAAAGCTCCGTATACAATTTTCTGTGCAGCTCCTTTTCTACCGTCTAACATAATGTTGTTGACAAGCTTAGTTACAACCTTATTGTTGTATAACGGATCTGCCAGTACATCCCTTTTGGGCACATGTCCTTTTCTTGGCACGTTTCTTCCCTCCTTAACAATACTTAACGAAACGAAACTTCGTTAGTTACATTAATTCCTAGGTACTCACAAATGAAAGTTACTTGCTTTCCTTGATTGTGTCCGCGCTCAGCTTAATTCATTTTCTATATATGAAATGTTACCACTCCACTTCAATTTGTAACCCACAGAAAATACAAATTAAAAAGACAAAAAATTAATCCGGCACTTAACTTCATTCAAAAAGTGTTATGCAGCTAACTTAGTTGCTCTATCACTTTATACTAGGTATTCTTATTTTTTAGCGTCTTTAGGTCTCTTAGCACCGTACTTGGAACGTGCCTGCTTTCTATTGGCTACGCCTGCAGTATCAAGTGTACCTCTGACGATATGATATCTGGTACCGGGTAAGTCTTTTACCCTACCACCTCTAATCAGAACAACGCTATGCTCTTGAAGGTTGTGTCCTTCACCTGGGATATAGCTTGTTACTTCGATACCATTGGACAGACGAACCCTGGCAATCTTACGAAGAGCTGAATTCGGCTTCTTCGGTGTTGCAGTTCTAACAGCTGTACATACACCTCTTTTTTGTGGTGAAGATACATCGGTAGTTCTCTTATTCAGTGAGTTGAAACTCTTCTGCAATGCAGGAGAATTTGACTTATACTCAACTGTCTTTCTGCCCTTTCTCACTAGCTGGTTAAATGTAGGCATTAATTTTTCACCTCCTGTAATTTTAATAAAAACAATAAAATGGTTCTGTGGTTAGTATTTCTTCAAAATACGCATAAAAATACTTGCATGCAATTTTGCACGCTAAATGATTATACGGTTTTCCCATGAAATTGTCAAGGATAAAATTAAATCAGCTATAGCATATTTTTTTATTTTATTATTAATAAGAGGCTTCCCCTTTATAGACGACAACAAATCGAGAGTAAAGTTGACTTTTGCCTATACTGCTTGTATACTTAACAAACTATATACAGAGTGTTTTTCTATACTAATAATACGGTAGGAGCGATATAATGGATAGTAGGGACAGATCAAAGCAACTTGGCGAAGAAACCATAAGTAAATTAATTATTAAATTTTCTATTCCAGCCATAATAGGTATGTTAGTAAATGCTATATATAATATAGTTGATAGAATTTATGTAGGTCACGGTGTAGGTTTCTTAGGAATAGGCGCTATTACAGTATCCTTTCCTATTATGCTAATATTGATGGCATTTTCAATGCTTATCGGCGTAGGTGCCAATTCCTTAGTAGCCATAAGGCTAGGACAAAACAGGAAGGAAGAGGCAGAGGGTATCTTCAACAATGCATTTATTTTGTTGGTTGTATCTTCCTTAGCATTAACAGTAATTGGATTGATATTCATGGAGCCTTTCCTTGAGCTAATGGGTACTAGCGAGGACATACTTCCTTATGCAAAGGATTATCTAAGTATCGTACTTTTGGGTGCCGTATTCCAATCTGTGGGTATGGGTATGAACAACTTTATTCGATCAGAGGGTAATCCAAGAATAGCCATGAACTCCATGCTTGTAGGAGCAGTCGCAAACATTATCCTAGATCCAATATTCATATTTGTTTTTCATTGGGGAATGAAGGGTGCTGCCCTGGCTACTATAATATCGCAGGCAGTATCTGCTGCTTGGGTCCTTGCTTATTTTATGAACGGAAAAAGCTTCCTAAAGTTAAAGCCAGCTCATATGAAGCTCAAGCCAAAATATATAAGTAAAATATTAGCCCTAGGAACCGCCCCTTTTACTATGCAGATCGCAGCAAGTGTCCTTAACTTTATTATGAATAAGGGCCTCAATACCCATGGTGGAGATGTAGCCGTATCCGGTATGGGTATTGTAAACAGTGTAGTCACATTACTGATAATGCCTATCTTCGGAATCAATCAAGGAATGCAACCTATTATCGGATATAATTATGGTGCCAGAAAACTTGATAGGGTAAAGCAGACTTATCGTTTAGGGGTATTGTTTGCTACAGTGATTGTTGTAATAGGATGGATTGTAACAAGACTTTTTCCCCAACAACTTGTTTATCTCTTTAATAAGGATGATGCCGAACTAATATCCTTTGGAATTAGAGCAATAAGAATGAATTTAGTATTCTTGCCTGTTATAGGTTTTCAAATAGTGTCATCAAATTATTTTCAAGCAGTTGGTAAGCCGAAACATTCCGCTTTACTTGGACTTTCCAGACAGGTACTTCTACTAATTCCCGCCCTAATCATATTACCTAGATTTTTTGGATTAGATGGTCTAATAGTTGCAGGGCCCTTAGCAGATATAATTTCATCAGTAATAACCGGAATATTTATTATCAATGAAATGCGAAAATTAAATGATAGCACCACCCAAAGCTCTATCTAGAGCGAAGGGTGGTTTTTCTATAGTTCTGTAACTTTCTTGATTATTAAGCAGCTATATAGTAAGATATATCCAAACACGATTCATTATAGGAGGCAACTAAATGAAGGATATGTCACAAACCGAAAGACAGATATTCATACTACTCTTGCTTTCTGAAAATAAAAGAGGCTATACCATCAACGATATCCATTCATCCTTAGAGAAATGGGATGTCATCGTGGATAAAAAGACAATAATGCGTGATATTGATAGTTTATCTGGCATATGCTTTATTTCAGAAGACGAGAGAAATAACAAAACCTACTATACAGCTGATAAATTTCGCTTAAGAGATATAACCTTTACATCCCCCGAACTTATTTCCCTCGCCTTTATGCTAGAGCTTCTTAAACCTTACCAAAACATGACCATGGGAAGAAGCTCAAATGAACTAATATATAGACTCCTTGATAATACAACTAATTTAAATAGAGAATTTATAAAGCATTTTACTGGTCTTGTTTCAATTAATACAAATGACTATATCAACGATTCATTGAATCCTGAAGTAGAGGAGAAGCTCCACAATTCCATACAAAATAAAAGAAAGGTAAGAATTACCTACCGTAGCTTTGGAAGCGATAAGGATACCTTAAGGGTCATCCAGCCATATGAGCTTTCAATTAATGACGGCGCCCTATGTGTCGTAGGTTTTTGCGAGCTTCGAAACGACTTACGAGACTTTAGGGTTTCAAGGATAAAAAACATTAATCTTTTGGAGGATACATTTCAAATCCCTGAGGATTATTACAGCAATAGAAGCAGAAAGAAGTTTATTCATCTATCTGGAAATGTAATAGAAAAGATAATTATATCCTTTAACAAAACAACAGCCAAATACATTATGGAATATGAAGCAGAGCTTGCAGATGAAATCGTAAAGACAGAGGATGGTATAACCTTCATAAGAAATACAGCCATAACAGACGAGTTGGTGCGGTGGATTTTACAATTTGGAGAGGGGGCTAAGGTGATATCTCCTTCTCATTTAAAGGATAAGATTATACAGGAGCTAGAGAATAGCCTTAAGCAATACACACAGTGATTAATATTTGTTTTTACTATTGACATTTTATACCTATGTATATATACTGATAGAAAATACATAAAACCACAAACCGTTGAGTAAGAATAGTAGGTATTATAATTTATTTACAGAGAGTTGCATCTGGTGAAATTGCAACAATAAATGTAATATCGAATGGACTTACGAGGGCAGGAAGAAAGTCATAGCTTATTTGATGAGTAATGCCTGACGGAATCTCCATCCGTTATTAAGGGAGCATGTATGTCTGTACATGGAACAAGTGGGTGCATTGGCACCAAACCGGGTGGTACCGCAGAAGCAGCTTAGCTTTTGTCCCAGTAGTTACTGAGACAAGGGCTTTTTTTATATTAATAAACGAAAGGAGAAGATTAATTATGGCAAAGAAAGTTCCACACAGATTATATCTAACAGAGGATCAAATGCCTAAGCAATGGTATAATCTAAGGGCTGATATGAAAATTAAGCCCGACCCTCTTCTTAATCCGGCCACATTTAAGCCAGTCAATATAGAAGAGCTCTACCCTGTCTTTTGTAAAGCCCTTGCTGCCCAGGAGATGGACAATACCACTAGGTATATTGATATACCGGAGGAGATACAGGACTTTTATAAAATGTATCGTCCATCACCTTTGATTCGTGCTTACAACCTGGAGAAGGCCCTAAAGACTCCTGCTAAAATCTACTACAAATACGAGGGTAACAACACCTCCGGTAGCCACAAACTAAATTCAGCTATTGCCCAAGCTTATTACGCAAAGGAGCAAGGACTTACAGGACTTACTACTGAAACCGGGGCAGGCCAATGGGGAACGGCACTGGCAGAGGCCTGCGCCTTTTATAATCTCGACCTAACTGTCTATATGGTTAAGGTATCCTATGAGCAGAAACCCTTTAGAAAGACTGTTATGGAGACCTTTGATGCCAAAGTTATACCTAGCCCCAGTAATACAACCAAGGTAGGTAAAGCAATATTAGAAAACGATCCAAATACAGGGGGCAGCTTAGGATGCGCCATATCAGAAGCCATAGAAAAGGCTGTATCAACCCCTGGCTACCGTTATGTACTAGGCTCTGTTCTTAACCAAGTGGTCCTTCACCAATCAATTATTGGTCTCGAATCAAAGATAGCAATGGAGTTGCTTGACGAATATCCTGATGTGGTTATAGGATGCGCAGGGGGCGGCTCCAACCTCGGTGGTTTGATTGCTCCATTTATGCAGGATAAGCTGACCGGAAAAGCAACACCTAGAATTGTTGCAGTTGAGCCGGCCTCTTGCCCTTCCTTCACTCGCGGAAAATATGCATATGATTTCTGTGATACTGGCAGGGTAACCCCTCTTGCCAAAATGTACACGCTTGGAGCTAGCTTTATGCCCTCAGCAAATCATGCCGGAGGACTTCGCTATCACGGTATGTCACCTATATTATCAAGGCTATATCATGATGGATTTATGGAGGCCGTAGCTGTGGAGCAAACCAAAGTATTTGAAGCCGCAGTGTTGTTTGCTAAACAAGAAACCATTCTTCCTGCACCAGAATCTGCCCATGCTATTCGTGCTGCAATTGATGAAGCTATATTATGTCGTGAAACAGGCGAGGCAAAGACCATATTATTTGGACTGACAGGCACTGGATATTTTGATATGACAGCTTACAATTCTTATCTTACCAATACTATGAAGGATTATGTTCCTACTGATGAGGATCTACAAAAGGGCTTCGATCAGCTTCCTAGGGTAGATATAAATGGTTAGATATACTTATATTATAGTTTAGTATAAAAAATTTGCTAAAGTAGGTACTATGATACATTATCATTAAATATGTATTATAGTACCTGTTTCTAACTCTAGATTTCAACCACTAATTTAGGCATTTTTTACTTTTATTCACATTTACTTATTTTACTTATTTCCATCTGTACAAGCATGTGGTATAATATTAGCTAGTGCAATTTTCAAAGTTCTAAAGATGGAGGTACTTCTATGAATGAACGGGCTATCCATGGTAATTTTGACGAAAAATTCAATGAACTAATTAGATATGCTAAAAGACAAAAAGGTATAATTGAGGATGAAATTGTCAATGCCTTTATTAATGATTTAAATCTAGATAATAAACAGATTGATAAGGTGTATGAAAGACTTGAAGCTTATAACATCGTAGTTTTAAGTTCTCTCGAGGAAGATAGTAGTAGTAAAGAAAAAATATTAGATATCGAAGAGGATACAGATGATATTGCCTCCCAAGAAGATATTGATACGTCATCTACCACAATTATTTCGGATGATCCAGTTCATTTATATTTGAAAGAGATTGGTAACTACCCTCTGCTAACTATGGAGGAGGAAGTAGAACTAGCCAAACGAATAGAAGAAGGCGATGAAACAGCCAAGCAATTACTGGCCGAATCAAACCTTCGCCTTGTAGTTAGTATTGCCAAGAGATATGTAGGAAGAGGGCTCTCTTTCTTAGACTTAATTCAAGAGGGTAATTTAGGGCTTATAAAGGCCGTAGATAAATTCGATTACTCAAAGGGCTTTAAGTTTTCTACATATGCCACCTGGTGGATTAGGCAGGCTATCACAAGATCCATCGCTGATCAAAGCCGGACAATACGTATCCCTGTCCATATGTCTGAAATTATAAATAAAACATATAGAGTCTCTAGATCTCTACTACAGGAACTGGGAAGGGAACCCACTGAACAAGAGCTAGCTGATTCACTGGATATGACTGTGGAAAAGGTTCGGGAAGTCTTAAAGATTTCCTCTGACCCCATATCCCTAGACATACCCATTGGTGAAGAGGAGGATAGTCACCTAGGTGATTTCATCAAGGATGAAAATATCCTAGGCCCTGAGGAATCTGCATCCTATTCAATACTTCGGGACCAGATCTCTATGCTACTTGATACCCTGACCGAACGGGAGCAAAAGGTATTAATATTACGCTTTGGATTAACTGACGGTAGAACTAGAACATTAGAAGAGGTTGGCAAGGAATTTAATGTTACAAGAGAACGCATACGCCAAATTGAGGCCAAAGCCCTCAGAAAGCTAAGACACCCTAGCCGTTCTAAGCATCTAAAGGGCTTCGAAGTACTTTGATATTGAGAATAGTTATATATAGAAAGGACCCCTCATATGAAGAGAATCCTATTGATGGTTTTTCGAAGCTTATTTAATCTGCCTTTTTGGTTAATTAAAATATTCCAACTTTGCAATATAGAAAAATACGATTTACACACCAGATATGCATTTTTGCATAAGATTATGCCAGTTATTATACGACGGGGTAGAATAAAAATACATGTAACTGGTCTAGAAAATTTACCATCAGAGAACGGGTATATAATGTTTCCAAATCATCAGGGCTTATTTGATGCTCTTGCAATTATAAAGACCCATGATAGACCCCTAGTAACAGTTATGAAAAAGGAAATTAAGAACACCTTCCTGCTAAAACAGGTGATTACCATGCTAGAGGCCGAGGTTATAGACCGGGATGATATCAGACAATCCATGCAGGTTATTATGAATATGACCCGCCGTGTAAAAGCGGGTGAAAACTTTATTATATTTGCAGAGGGAACAAGATCTAAGCAAGGCAATTCCTTACTGGAATTTAAAGGGGGTAGCTTTAAGAGTGCTATGAACGCTAAGTGCCCCATAGTTCCTATTGCATTAATTGATTCCTATAAAGCATTTGACACTGGTTCAATACGGAAGCTTACCGTACAGATACATTATATGAAGCCCCTATATTATGAGGATTATAAAGGGATGAAATCAACGGAGATAGCCGAGATGGTGTCAAATATAATTAGCAAAAAAATCAAAAATGAAACTGCCGGCATAGAATAAAACAGAGGGATTATGTATAAACTATTACCATAATTGTCCATTTGATATTATTGCTTATAAATCCCTACTAGGTATATACTGGCAACAGATACCGAAGCAATATTATAGTAATATACTAGGCAATTGCGAAACTCACGAAAATCCTTGTT
This sequence comes from Clostridiales bacterium, assembly GCA_012519905.1. Lineage (GTDB taxonomy): Bacteria > Bacillota > Clostridia > Lachnospirales > Lachnospiraceae > Mobilitalea. Next base: position 8,162 of record JAAYPG010000172.1, read on the forward strand.
TCTTGTGCAAGTTTAACAAGGACCAAAAGCAGGTACTCTGAGACCGTCGGTACTTAGGTGACGTACTTTGGCACCTTATGTACCGTTACGAGGCGAAGGTAGCGAAAGCGGGCCTGCGATGGTTTGTTAAACCTGCACAAGATCATAAAGCAAGGTAGCGTTTTGCAATTTCCTAATAGTAATATACTATTGAAAGGTGTAAAAATGAATAGAAAAAGAACCTTATTATCTGTAATAGTGTTCTTATCTGTCTTTTGGATTTCCAATCTTTTTGGCTCTTATGTTTCTATCTTAAAAAGGACAGAAGAAGGGACATATGAAAATCCTCCTTTAAATGAAGACAATAATATAGATTCACAAAAATCATATGAGGCAAGACTAAATGCCCTATCCAATAAATACAGTGTCAATATCGCATCCATTAGTGACAGACTATATCTACATGAGGATATTGATACAGATACTTCAACAGATAAAGACTCAGACCAGGCAGACGCTTCCAATGGGGCTGCTTCAGATAATAAACTAATAAAATCAGACTCCTCCTCATCTCAAGATGAACCGGAGACAAAAGATAAGAATGAAGACCATATAGGTCAATCAGATATAATAGATCATGACGAGATAACAGATAAGGTCAGTATTGCTGTTTCAGAAAAAGAAATTGTAACATCAGCTTACTCGGATATAGGTATCTCGATTGCTAAATCATATGTAAATATAAGAGATCAGGCAAATACAGAGAGCGAAGTTAAGGGAAAGCTTTATAAGGGTTCCGCTGCAAAAATATTAGAAGAAATTGAAGGCTGGTATTATATAGAATCAGGCAGCGTAAAAGGATATGTAGCAAAGGATTATATAAAGACAGGCATTCCTGATGATGAATTAATTGAAACTTTCGGAAAACTGCGCGTATCAATCAATGCAGAAGGTCTAAATGTCAGAGAACATGCAGATATTGATTCCAAGAAGTTGACTGTTTTATATAAGAACGAAATCTATCATGTAATAGACCTAAATGACGAATGGATCAAGGTGGACATTAGCGATGATGGTATTAAAGGCTATATCAGCAGAGAGTACGTTGACTTACTTGTAGATTTTGATAAGGCCATTTCCAAGGAAGAGGAAGAAAAGCTTAATAAACTTGAGGAAGAGAAGAAAAGCAAAAAGGAAACAGAAGTTAAGCAAAGGGAAGAGCTAGATTATTCTAAAGAAGACCTAAAGCTTTTGGCATGTTTAGTCCACGCTGAGGCTGGTGACCAAAGCTATGAAGGAAAGCTAGCAGTAGCAAATGTAGTTTTAAATCGTAAAAAATCCAGTAAATACCCAGATACAATTAAGGATGTCATATATCAACCGGGTCAATTTACTGTAGCAAAAAGTGGCTCTTTAGCTAAGCAAATATCAAAATACGATAACTACTCATCAAAATCACAGTTGATGTCAATTAAAGCAGCCAAGGCTGCCCTATCAGGCTCAAATAACATCGGTAGCCGACTCTACTTTAACGCTTATAAATCAGCTGTAAACAAAGGATACCACAAAAAGAAAAATGCAGTTAAAATAGAAGATCAATTATTCTGGTAAGTAATTTATAAGAGCTTCTAGCATCTGATTATTTTGTAGTTCAAAAACTCAGATACTAGAAGCTCTAATTATTTCTATTATATTAATTTTTATAATTCTTAATATAATCTATACTGCTTAGGAATTCCGTTCTCGTATTTGATATTAGTTTCTCCCATAATCAGAGGTCTTAGATATGTCATCATCTCTTCTGTTACATCATTACCCTCTGCTGTAATCCACTCCAAGGGAACTACCTTCTCATGGTTTGCCACTTCACTTACAGGAACTGCTGTAAACTCCACAAGATAAGGATTGTTACTAATTCTCTTAATAGCTGCCATTTTACCTGTCACACCATTAACAACACAGTCAAACGCCTTCTGTCCAAGCATAAGAGATTCTATAATATCTGTCTCACTTGCTATATGGGCAGCCGATCTTTGCATCAGGTTAAGCTCAACCGCTCTTACCTTGCAGCCTATTTTCTCTCTAACTAGCTGTTCCAATGCTCTAGCAGAACCTGCAATATATTTATGGCCAAAATTATCTACAGCACCACTGGACATAGTATCAGATACATAAGCACCTGTGCTGTCCTTGATGCCCTCACTGATAGCAACAATTAGACCCGGCTTTGTCTTAAGCTTATCCTTAACGTCCTCAATAAATTTATCATAATCAAAAACTTTTTCACACAAGTAAATTAGGTCAGGACCCGAGCCTCCATTAACCCTGGCTAAAGCCGAAGCCGCTGTAAGCCAACCAGCATTTCTACCCATGATTTCTACGATAGTTACAGCAGGAACATCATAAACATTTATATCTCTTTCTAATTCAGATATTGTAGTTGCAATATATTTAGCTGCCGAGCCAAAGCCTGGGCAGTGATCTGTAAGATTCAGGTCATTATCCACAGTCTTAGGTCCACCCATCACATGAATGTCATGATTGTTAACCCTACAATACTCGGAAAGCTTGTCTACAGTATCCATAGAGTCATTTCCACCTATATAGATGAAGTATTTGATATCATGCTTTTTAAATGTCTCAATTATCTTTTTGTATGGCTCCTCATCAACTTTCCAGTCCTTCATCTTATACCTACAAGAGCCTAATGCAGAGGATGGTGTGTATGTCAACGTATCTAAAGCCTCTGAGTCCTTAATTAATTCATTTAAATCAAGAAGATTATCATTAATCGCACCCTCTATACCATTCTTTGCTCCAAATACCTTGTCTACCTTAGAGCTTGCTCTAACGCCCTGCAGTACACCAACCAGGGTAGCATTAATAGCTACTGTGGGTCCACCGGATTGTGCTACTAATAAATTATTCATGTCTTCCTCCTTATGCAATAATTCATTTGCTATATTTTACATCAACCAATTTTAACACGCAAATATATTAGCGTCAAGCTAGCGAATCCAAAATAAAGTCGCCTCAAAATGACATATAGGAGATTACTTGTATAGCTCTAGGCATTATTATGAAACAGCTTCATTTAATTACCACACTCTATACTAATTTCATTGAATCTATCTAAGATGTCATCTACCTTAAGAACCTCTTTTTCTTTACCTATTTTGTCTACAACTATTTCACCCTGGTGCATCATCACTAGGCGGTTCCCATATTCCACAGCATAACGGAGATTATGGGTAACCATAATTGTAGTTAATCTCTTCTCCCTGACTATAAGGTCTGTAAGTTCCATAATCAATTCGGCCGTCTTAGGATCTAGGGCTGCTGTATGCTCATCTAATATAAGAAATTCGATAGGCGTCATGGTAGCCATAACTAAAGCTAGCGCTTGTCTTTGACCACCTGATAGGGTACCTACAGTTACATCCATCTTATCCTCAAGGCCCAAGCCCAGCTTCATTAGAAGCTCCTTATATAACTCTATCCTTTTCTTATCGGTACCCCGTCCCAGATTAAAAGAATTTCCTTTATTATCAGCCAATGACATATTCTCCAAAATAGTCATATTAGGACAAGTACCTAAGGCCGGGTTTTGATAGACCCTACCTATTCTCATCTGCCTTTTATACTCAGGCATATTTGTGATATCTATATCATTAATCTCGATTCTACCCTTATCAATCGGGATACTCCCACATATAATATTTAGCATTGAGGTCTTTCCAGACCCATTGCTACCCACCACTGACACAAATTCTTCTTCGTCAATATTAAGATTAAAACCATTAAATAGGCACATCTCATTAACAGTTCCAGGATTATAATACTTGTTAATATCTATCAATCTAAGCATGACCCTTGACCCTCCTCTTCCTTTCATTACTTGTAATTAGTATTATCAAGAATAATATGGAGGTTATCAGCTTTTGATCCTGCGCTCTAAGCCCAAAGGAAATAGCCATCTGCACACAGGCCTTATAAAGTATTGAGCCTATGACAACAGCAGAGGTTGACTTCATAAATGTTAGCTTCCGAAATAAATTAGTTCCTATAATGACACTAGCAACACCAGTTACAAGTGCTCCTGTTCCAATAGTAATATCGAAGTAGCCGTTCTTCTGAGCAAATAATCCCCCAGCTAAAGCTACAAATGCATTTGCTATAGCTAGACCTATAATCTTCATAACTCCCTTATCCTTAGCTAGAGATGTCACAACACTTTCGTTGTCACCAACCGCCCTTAAAAGATAGCCTGACTTTGTCTTAAGATATTGGTCCAATAAAACCTTCATTATTACCACTATTATTAGAAGTATAGCTAGCACCAAATAAGGCCTAAATCCTTCTGGTATCAGATCATTTAAAAAAGCATTATCAAATATAGACTCCTTAGAATATATAGCTACATTTGCACTTCCTGCTATGCGCAAATTAATTGAATAAAGAGCAGTCATAACTATAATACCAGACAGCAGGTCTCTTACCTTAAACTTCACATGGATGATACCTGTTACAATACCTGCAATCGCCCCGGTAAGAAAGGAAAGCAACAAGGTCAGAACTGGATTAACCCCAGCCGTAATAAGAAGGGCGGTCATAGCCCCTCCCAAGGGAAAGGTTCCATCAACCGATAAATCTGGGAAATCCAATATCTTATAGGTTATGTATATCCCTAGTGCAAGGACTGCATAGGCAAGGCCTTCCTCGAATATACCAATAATAATTGTTAGCATTTCCAATCCTCCTATATAAATAATAAAATTTCATTACTAGTAACGGAGGATTTTCCTCCTATATAAATAATAAATTATAGTTACTAACAACGGAGGATTTTTCCTCCTGTATAAATCCATTTTGTCCTTTTTATCTAAGGATTACTCATCTATACTATTAAACATCTCCTTGGCACTCCCAACTAAATCCTCAGGTAAGCTAATTCCAAGATTTTCAGCAACCAAGCTGTTCCCATAAAAAGCAAAATCCTCTATAATTTCAAAGTTGATTTCACTGGCTTTCTTCTCGCCACTTAATACCTGGGCAGCCATTTTTCCTGTTTGCTTGCCTAAATCAAAATAGTCAAGTCCTATGGAAGCCAAACATCCAATCTTAACCTGTTCAACCTCACTGCCGAATACAGGTATATTCTTCTTTGATGCCTTATTAAGAATAGTAGGTAAGGCACTAACCACTGTATTGTCGGTAAGGTTATTGACACAATCAACCTTCTCAAGTAAGCTATCAGCGGCCAAGGGAACATCTGCTATAGTTGAAATTCCACTCTCTACTATTTCAAAACCGTAGTTAGGGGCAGCTGCCTTATATTCCTCTATTGTAGAGATAGAGTTAACCTCACTGGTAGTATACATAATTCCTATCTTCTTGGCTTCAGGCAAAACCTTTCGTATCATTTCTAATTGCTTCTCTACCGGGAGCTTGTCACTTGTTCCTGTTGCATTTCCACTAGGGCTACCGTCTTCCTTAGCTAGTTCTGCCTTAATTGGATCTGTAACAGCAGTAAATATCACTGGAATATTCGTATTCTTTGTTGCACCAAAAGCACTTTGTGCCATGGGAGTGGCAATCGCGCATATCAAATCCACATCTCTGGCAATAAAGTTCTTCGAGATCTGAGATGACATATTTGCATCTGCCTGGGAATTCTCATACAGAATCTTTAGATTCTCACCTTCCTTATAGCCTGCTTCCTCTAGCCCTGCAATAAAACCCTCCCTGCAATTATCCAAAGATCCATGCTCTGCAAATTGTCCGATACCAATAAGAAATTCCCCATCCTCTTTCTTTGAACAGCCCATCAGAAGGGTCGCTACTAATACGCCAAACATAAGTGTTGTAATAATTCTTCTCTTCATTATTATACCTCCTCAAAAAATGATTATTTTCCGATACACCTTTTCTGTACCCGGTACAGTTTTGCGACAATAAAAAAGCCCCAAGTATAAATATACTTGAGACGAATTATATCCGCGGTACCACTCAACTTGACAAAGAAAATTCAGAATGAATTTATCATTGTCCACCTCGTTCATATACAATAATATATATGCCATCCATATAACGGTAATGGTGTCCGTCAACTCCTACTCTTAGTTCGGGTTGCCCTCAAAAGCCCATTCAGCTAAAGACTTGATATCGCATTCCCACCAGCAGCGACTCTCTGTAATGTCGTACTAAAGCTTACTCCTCTTTCTCAACGGTTTAACATATTATTGCAGTTATCATAATACGGCACTAGAACTTTGTCAAGAACATTTTTTATAATTCGGTATCAGGTAGCTACTTTAATGCTACAACAATAAATCAAAATCTTTAACCCTTAAGATTGTGCCCATGCTGGGCACACCATTAATAAAGCCTGAAAGCATTTGCCTTCAGGCTTTTATGATTATTTACATATATCCGCTAGAAAGTCAGGATTGAAAGCATAGAAGTTTTTTGAATCTAGTTCGTCTTGAACTATGCGTAGGGCTTCACCGAATCGTACTGATGACAGTGTATTATATTTTCTACTTTATTTCTATCTTTTCCTGCTTACAAGTACCCTTGTGATTAATATAACAATTAGCTTTTCTCTGTCCTAAATTAAACTTTATCCTAGTCGGCAAATATGGTCTCAATATCTTTGGCATCTAATTGCCTTCTATTGTTCTTGTCGTTTTCAAATTTATATTTTATTATTTAGGACTTTTTCTCATCGCCTAACTTCTCTACTTCCTTATTCATTCTCTCTATGATAGTTGAACTTGCCCCTGCAAAGCTTACAACTTTCTTATCTATTTCACTCTCTTTATTTGTTGTTATAACTGACTCTGTTGTATTTGTATTTATCTAGTCTAAAAATTATGGAATACATAAGGTTTCCTCGATTCAATACAATTGGTCACATAAGAGTACTGGGGATTTGCTACATGGCTCACTAGCAATTATCCTGACTGGACTTCCAACGACAAGCCGATGACAGCTTTCACCCATCAGATTTCGCACATGCTAAGCTAATAGGCAAAAAACCTTCAATGTTAAACATTGAAGGTTTTTTATGCATTTATAATTTCGATATATCTTCAGCTATGAATGTATATATTACCTTTTATATATTATTTGTTATAATAAATCTTTGGTTTACCATACTCAATATATTTGCCTTCCCACTCAATAGCAATTAACTCCTTTTCTTCGTGATAGTACATAGTTTTACCGTCAAGTTCTATATCATTAGCTTCAAAGTCATTGTATGGAAATTCAGAGGATGAAATACCTATTACCTTTCCTATCTCCTTATATCCTTTCATAAGTGAATCAACTGGTTTTCCCGATACATGATATGTCTTTCCTTGATAGCATACAGCAGGCTGTGCCTCATCCATTAATTTGTTATCGTAATCTTTTGGTTCGGCTTCATCCTCCATTTTCATTTTGCAGGCTGAAAAACCAATTATGGCGCATAAAACTATAAATATAAAATACACAGTCTTACTATGAGAATTTTTCATGCTTTTACCTCACCTCCAATTTATAATGGATTTATCCTATGTATAAATTCTATCTCCTGTACTCCAGGTTTGAGATGAAGGATTACCATTTACTGTAAGTGTTATATAGCTTTCATTGGACCACGAATTTACAAGCGTATAATATCTATATGGACTTACGTCCATAATACCACGCATTGCATTTGCGTGATACTTATATTCTTTTGCTTCCGAATCATATCGACGCCACTTCATATATATAGGCCTACTATTAATTATCTCTGTAGTTGCATCAATAAAGGAAATCGGATTCACTTCTGACAACGATGTAAAATTAAAATATGTGGAAGCCATATTCATTACTTGCTGACTAGTTACACCTAAATTCAAATAATAACTTCCATGTATTAAGTAATTATAATAGCTAGGAACATAAGTTAAACCTCTAACATAGTTTATAATAGAAGCAGATGTACACTGTCCACACCAATTATAACTTCCTTGATCGTATGGAATTAAGTCTAACGTATAAATCAACTCTGTTCTTTGGATACTATTATCAGAAAGAATTTTACAACCACCAGTAATAATATCAGATAAAGAGTGTCTGATATCTGTTTTGATAGAGTCGTTGAAATAACTGCCATAAATATCTGTATTCATGCTAAACTCTTCTGAGATTGTATAAGTTTCATCTAGATGGTAACTTTGGTCAGTAAGATATACATCAACACCACTGTCTGTTCCTATAATAGCAAACTTAGTATCATCAGAATATTCTTCATATACCATATTCATAATATCTGAATACAAGCCGTGATTATAAGACATGCTTAGTTCACCTGAATCATTATAATATACAACCGATGTTCCGATAATTATATTATCTTCCATAACAAAGAAACCAATCATTCCATTTTCACTAACAGTACCATTAGAAAATTCATAAAACGGGAATAATCTACTCATAGAATATAGTGATGAAGGCTTCTTAGTGTTAAGTAACAAATTGTCAACATGAAGTAAAGCAAAATTTAAAGCTTCTTCTTCAGCAAGAAGCGACGGCAACTCCTTATGATTTTCTGCATAAACAGTCGTCCTTGCAAAATTATAAAGTGTTAGTAAAACTATGATTATTAAAATCACCAGTAAACCTTTTTTTCATATAATTCCTCCTTAATAACGGTATATGCTTCGTTACATGAAATAAAATACCACTAGTTACTATTACTTTTGATGGTTTATCCTATTTAGCCATGGAAAGAATTTATGTAAAATATAATATCCTTATAGAATAATAATACACTTCCCACATATTGTCAATTCTAGGCATGGATAACAAATGCCTTATATGGTTTCTGTTCGTCAGACCAGAGATTTGCCCATGGACTTCCTTCAGATGCGTAATCGCTCATGACACCCTTGTCTTAGGCTATATCTTTCCCACTACTAGGGCAGACTAGAGACTTTAACCCTTAAGATTGTGCCCATGCTGGGCACATCATTAATAAAGCCTGAAAGCATTTGCCTTCAGGCTTTATGATTATTTAGATAAATCCGGTAGGTAATCAGGATTCACAGCATAGAAGTTCTTAGAATCAAGTTCATCTTGAACTATTCTAAGGGCTTCACCGAATCTCTGGAAGTGATTTATTTCTCGCTGTCTTAGGAATTTTATAGGGTCACATACCTCTTGGTCATGGACCAGTCGCAGTATATTATCATAGGTTGTTCTGGCCTTCTGCTCTGCTGCCATATCCTCTACAAGATCAGTAATAGGGTCGCCCTTACTCTGGAAAAAGGTAGCTGTAAATGGTATACCGCCTGCAGATTGTGGCCACAAGCCTAAAGTATGGTCTACATAATATTTCTCAAAACCACCCTCCATAATTTCCTGAGGGGTTAGATCCTTAGTAAGCTGATGGACTATGGCAGAAACCATTTCCATATGAGCCAATTCCTCTGTTCCGATATCGGTTAAAACTCCAGCCACCTTTCTGTTCTTGGTGGAATAACGCTGAGATAGATAACGCATGGAGGCTGCTAATTCGCCGTCAGGGCCACCAAATTGACTCATTATAACCTGCGCCAGTCTAGGATTTCGGCAGGTAATATTTACAGGGTGTTGCAATCTTCTCTCATAACTCCACATACACTAGCACCTACCTTCCCATGGCCAGGGTTCATCTACCCAGGTCCATCTGTTCTTAACATTTACATCATAGCTGTTTATCGGTCCATAGCATTTGGTGTACTCCTCCATAGCTTCCTTTCGAACTCTACTTACCTTTTCCCAATAATCCAGTGCTTCCTGGTCTGTAGGATGGGTATCCAGATAAATTCTTAAATCATCCAAAACGAAGCTGGTTGCTGTAATACATGCAAATAACTTATCTTTACTATTGACACTCATTCTACTAACAACCCCTTCCATACCAGTCATATTGTAATTCTTTAAATAGAGTTCCATTAGATAAAGCGGCAAATTCATTTTCATAAATATCCCTGAAGCATTGCCATGGAACATAGCACATACCTATCGGAAAGCGCTCCGGCTTAAAATCATCCTCGCAATAGCTTCTGCCCTTATCACATCCACAGTCCTTTTCTACGATATCATCACATACCGGTTGTCTAGGCTTATATGGTGCAGCATATCTGCCACGCCCTGTATTGCCACGATACATCCGTCTATCCATCTAAAATACTCCTTTCAATATTTGTTGACAGCTTAATAAACTCTTTAGTTCTATATATCTTATGAGAGAAGGACAATTCTGTGCCTGTTTATGAATTAAAATCATTTTTCAACTAATTATTACAATGCAAATTATTGACAACATAGCTGATATCATATAATATCTAAATAGTGTATTAAGACAGATTATAGGGCAAGGAGCATTTGCAAAGATATGTATCATTTTATTATTAATCCTAAATCAAGCTCTGGTAAGGGCATCCGCCATTGGTGGACTGTTAAAGATGAGCTAGACCGCCAACAAATAACCTATACTGCAGACTTTACTAAGCGAGTTGGACATGCAATTGAACTTGCAAAGAAAATCTGTCAAGTAAATGAAGGCCCAAAGAACATAGTTGTCTTGGGCGGTGACGGAACATTGAATGAAGTTATTAATGGTATAGATAATTTTGATGAAGTTATATTAGGATATATTCCTTCTGGCTCCAGTAATGATTTAGCAAGAAGCCTTAAGATACCAAAAAACCCACTTAAGGCTTTAACAAATATATTAAAGCCCAATAAATTTATCTACCTAGATTACGGTGAGATGACCTTTGAAGATGGAAATCAGAAGCTTAGAAGATTTGGATGCTCAAGTGGTTTAGGATATGATGCAGGAGTATGCGAAGAAGTACAAAGATCTGTATTAAAAAAGAGATTAAACGGGCTCGGCGCAGGTAAATTTATTTATCTGGCAATTGCCATTAAACAGCTTTTAACTACCGAACTACAAGATGCTACAATTACAGTAGATAATATCAAAACAAATAAATATAAAAAGGTTCTTCTTGTATCCAATATGATACATAAATTTCAAGGAGGAGGACTTAAAATGGCTCCAGAAGCTAATCCAACGGACGGAAAGCTTAGCATTTGCCTTGTCCATGGTCTTCCCAGAGCCTTAATCGTTCTTCTTTTTCCAACAATTTTATTTGGAAAGCATGTTCACTTTAGAGGAATAGAAACCTTTAATTGTTCCAGTATTGAGATTAAGCTTGACAAGAAATTTGCTGTCCATACAGACGGAGAGGTTCCCGCCTTTAGCTCACACGTTAAGGTCCGCTGTATTCCCAGAAAGATACGAATGATATTATAACGAAAGTAGGTGTAGACATGCGTAGGCGTTCCTATATGGAAATATCCTCAATGATTGTCTTCTTAAGTATTATTAGTATATTGGTTCAATTTGCTGCTTATTATTTCATAGCTTCACCTTATTTGGTTCTAGGAATAAGCAGTGTAATAGTGATAATAAGTACTCATATTCTTCTTGAACAGTCATTGACCTATGAGTCCTGTACTGTATATTCTATACTTTTATTATTTATATCAATTATTATTACATTTTTAACTTATCTGGGAACAGATGCGAATTTGCTTCCTTTTACCAATACTTTATTCGGGATTATTGTGGTTAATTGGTTTATTCCAATGGCCCATTGCTTTATTAGAAATATGTTTGATTACGGCAGTAGGATTGAAAAATTCAACTCCTTCTACCGTAATGTTAGTATTGTCTTTTTATTGTTTTATATCGGTGCACTTCTTTATTTATCATTTTCTGATAGTCCAATTACATCCATATATCATACAAGATCCGGCAAATACAATTTTACACCATTTTGGTGGGTCGCTACACTGATTGAAGATTATATTAATGATATGATTCCATTTAGCGATGTAATTGTATATTTAATAAGCAGGATACTTACATATATCCCATATGGATTTTATAGTGTCCTAATATTACGTGATAGATCAAAATTAGTTCGCTTGTTATTATTACTATTACTCCCATCCATCATTGAACTAGCCCAATACTTCATTATTCCTAGCAGATGCGATATAGACGATGTAATTTATGCTTTTATAGGAGGAGCAATCGGGGGTTTATGGTATCATATTATTAACCATATTTATCATGCTATATCCGGTAGGGATTTCTTAACTAAGGATTCCGATTATAGATATTCCAACTCTACACTACTCTTTTAGACCTTAAGTGTTTTTATTCCAAAATTCTGTAAGCATTGATGTCATAGAGTTAAGATTTACTGGCTCGAAGGGAAACCACTCCTTAGGAAACAATCCATAATATTGAGACTGGAGAAATCTCTCATCCAATAAAAGAATTGCCCCACGGTCCTCATTGGTTCGGATAACTCTTCCGGCTGATTGTAGGACCTTGTTCATGCCCTGATATAGGTAGGCATAATCAAAGCCTTTCTTATTCTTTGCATCAAAATATCCTCGGAACAACTCCCTCTCATTACAGACCATTGGAAGACCCGTTCCTACTACTATAGCACCTATTAGCCTGCTACTTTTTAAATCAATTCCTTCACTAAAGATTCCTCCCATTACACAAAAGGCAACTCTTGAAGACTTAGGATCTTCCACAAATTCCTCAAGAAAGATTTCTCTTTCCTCCTCAGTCATATTGTTGCTTTGCATAACTAGGCCTTCTATTTCACCCTCTGCCATATCATAAATGTTTTGCATCATTTGATATGAGGGAAAGAACACAAGATAATTGCCTTTTCTTATACTGGTGAACTCCTTTATATAATCAAACATCTTACTAAACTCTCTTTTATTCCTGCGGCTATATTTTGTGCTTACATCAGAAGCCACCATTATAAGCCGGTTATCCTTACTGAATGATGACGGTGCATATATAGCATAATCCTCTTTCTTACCCCCAAGCTGTTCCATATAATATCTTATAGGCAATAAGGTAGCAGAAAATAAAATGGCACTTCTAGCCTTCTCATAGTATTTCATTAGATTTTTAGAGGGATCCATACATTGAAGCTTTATTCTAAATCTATCACTCTCATCATAATCTGTATATATTGTATAATTTTCATCTACTAGTTCATAGATACTAAGGAAATGGCGGATATCCAAATATAGCTTTATAAGCTCTTCTCTACCCTCATCGTCAGCATAGTCCTGCAGAAAGGTTTCATATTCTGTCATTAGGCCTATTAAGTGCATGTTAAATCCATCAACCTCAGGTAAAACCTCGAATTCATCACATTCTCTTTTTAGCTTAAGCAAATCCTTATTACACTGATCAAGCAACTTTACAAGCTTAGGGCTTGTATCCTTAACTAGCCGCTTCACTATAAGAAAATCATCCTTAAAAAGATTTGCACTATACATTTCTCTGGCCCTATCAACAAGATTATGCGCCTCATCTATCAAAAACACATAGTCTTCCTGCTTATCCGTCATAAAAAATCTTCGAAGATATACATTGGGATCAAAGACATAATTGTAATCACATATAACAGCATCTGACCATGTTGTTACATCCAAAGACATTTCAAAAGGACAAACATTATGCTTTTTAGCATAATATAGTATCAAATCCCTAGTGATTTCATTCTCATTTAAGAGCATATCATATACTGCATCATTTACTCTGTCATAGTGGCCTTTTGCTCTGGGGCAGGAGATGGGATTGCAGTCCGGTTTATCTAGAACACATATCTTTTCTTTGGCAGTTATAGTAGTTGCCTTCAAGGAGAGGCCATGCTCAGAAAGCATACTAAAGGTCTGCTCAGCTACAGTCCTTGTTATAGTCTTGGCTGTAAGATAAAACATCTTATTTACAAGCCCCATACCCATTGCTTTAATAGTAGGATATACCGTTGATATAGTCTTACCTACGCCTGTCGGGGCTTCTATGAATAGCTTTTTCTTCCTAAGAATCGTCTTATAGACACCTGTTACAAGGTCCTTTTGACCATCTCTATAGGGGAATGGAAAGTCAAGCTTGTTAATTATAGCATCTCTTTTTATAGTCCATTTCATCTGCCATACAGCCCATTTGGCATATTCATTTATCAAATTATTAAACCAATCACTTAGCATATCCAAAGTAAAGGTTTCCTCAAAATATTTCAAACTCTCAGTCTCTAGATTGCAATAGGTCAATCGTATACCAATTGTTGAGTGCTCGTATTTTACTGCATAAATATATGCATAGCACATAGCCTGAGCCCGATGGACAGATACCGGCTCGGTTAGATGTGATATATCCATATAGACTCCCTTTATCTCATCTACTATTATCTCCGGCTTATTAGCTTCCTCTTCCTCAAACAATAAGCTTGAGATATCATCACCCTTTGTAAGGCTGTTGGTTAGTATTCCATCCGCCCTACCATCTACAGTCAAATCAAAGGAAACTCCATCATATGTTATAGGCAGCGTAATGCTAAGGGGAACCTCAGATGTGTAACCGGATCCCATTTGCTTTTGAAGCTTCCTATGGATACGGCTTCCAGCCTGCATAGCCTCAAGCTCGTTTCTTCCACTATGACGATTATCAAGGTCTCCTGATCGCATTATATATTCCACAAGGTTACGTACAGATATTTTTATTTCTCTATTTTTATCAGTCAATATTAATACCCCCCAAAATGGTATGTAATAGGATGCGCTTTCTTATTATA
>JAAYPG010000173.1 GCA_012519905.1 Clostridiales bacterium
AATAATACCGATAGAACAAGTATATGGTTATTATCACCTATAATATTTATAATTGCAGTTTTGCCATTCATTATGAAGCTTAAATATTACCAAGCAAACCTATCAAAATACTCATGGTTTACTTATGAAGATGTATATTCCGACTTTTTCTTATATTACAAGCAAGGATTTTTCCTAATAACAATTTTTATTATGGCTGCAATTCTACTTTACAAGGGCTATACTGATAAAAGAAATATTGATTTTCCACGGATTTTAGTTCCCCTTGCTGTGTATGGTGGACTTGCACTGCTATCTTCAATCTTCTCAAAGTATAGATCTTATAGCTTTAGTGGTATTCATGAACATTTTGAATCTATTTTTGTTCTACTAGGATATTGTTTAATCGTATACTACTGTCTACAAGTTGTAAAAACTGAAGAAGATGTAAGATTAATAATCAATTGTTTTCTTGTTAGCGTAATTGTAATGAGTATATTAGGACTAACACAATATTTGGGTAGGGATTTTTTTACAACAGATATTGGATTGAAAATGATATTACCAAAGGCCCAATGGCCCATTAGAGATTCTGTACAATTTAAATTTGAGAAGAATAGAGTATACCTAACCTTCTATAATCCCAACTATGTTGGATCCTACGCCGCTATGGCAGGATCATTTTTCCTAGTACTAGCTTCATTAGTAAGAGAAAGAAAAAGAATGATTCCCTTATACATTCTAGCTAGTCTAGGCATATTCATAAGCTTACTGGGCTCAAAATCAAAAACAGGTATTATTGCTTTGGCAATATCAGGAGTATTTGTTTTAATCGTAATATCAAAGTATATAATTAAATATTTCTATTTTTCCATACCTATAGTCTTATTACTTATATCAATAGTTGTACTATATAACAAAGCCAACGACAATATCTTGAGCAACCAAATTAAGCAAGCAACAACATTCCATAAAACAGAGGTATCTCTTAAAGATATAATAACGGATGACGATAAAGTAATAGTAAATTACCAAGAAAATCAATTACACGTACAGTATAGTGTTGAAGATGGCTATGGTTATTTTTCCGCAGAAGATGACAATGGAAAAACATTAGATTTAGAATTTTCAGAAGATACAAATGAGTTTATTGTTCAAGATGAACGTTTTCCTGGCTTTAAACTTGGAATAGATTTATATAATGATACACCAATATTCTATATTACTATAGACAATCACGATTGGTTCTTTACAAACCAAACAGATGGAACCTACTATTACCTCAATCCATACGGGAAGCTTGATAAGATCAAAACCGCCCCCCATGCTGTCTTTTCAGGATATGAAAAATATGCTTCAGGACGTGGCTATATCTGGTCAAGAACTATACCACTATTAAAGAAAAACATTTTATTAGGTTCTGGAGCTGATAGTTATATGTTGGAATTTCCCCAGCAGGATTATGTTGCCTTGCATAACTTTGGATTTGGAAATCAATTATTAACCAAGCCACATAATCTTTACTTACAAATCAGTGTACAAACCGGCTTATTATCGCTAATTGCCTTTCTAGCATTTTATGGAATGTATTTTATATCAAGCTTAAAGCTATATTTAAAAGGCAAGTATAAAAGCTATTATGCAAAAGTTGGTGTTGCAACCCTAGTGGCTTCTCTAAATTATATGATATTAGGTTTAGCTAATGATTCTAGCATTACCGTTACTCCTGTGTTTTGGGTCCTATTAGGGCTTGGAATAACCGTTAATAGACTTGCTAAACCTCATATTGATGAGGAGCTTTCTGAAGATAAATAGAATTAAAAAATAAAGAATGGTTCTATAATAAGTGTTGGGGTGTATTGTTGTGACTCCAATAAATTAGACTTTATTGCGTAGTGGTTTTTAACTGCTACGCAATTAATTTATACAGCCAAGAGGTTGAGTCTATATTCTACTGGACTCATCCATCCTAATTTCTCTTAGATCCGTTTTTCATTATAATACTTTATGTATTTTGTCTATGGCCTCTTTCAGTTGCTCATATTTATAATAAACCACACCATAATACATCTCTTGCTTCATAATTCCAAAGAAGTTTTCCATTATAGAATTATCATGGCTGTTTCCTTTCCGGGACATACTTTGGAAGATTTTATTTTCTTTTAGCTCCTATAAACTATAAGCATTCATTATATTCTCAGCAGAAGGTCCTTGTGAAATACCATAACTAATTATTTCTCTATTACACATATCCATAAATGGATCCATATAAAGTTTCTTGATGATCATTCGTCCCTTGTCATCTATATCATAATACTTAAATTCAGAGGTGTCTGTCGTAATCTTTCGGTGTAGAATATGGGCTTCAAATCTCTTGTGAATTCCTATTAGGGGCAACCTTACCCACCTTACCTTTATATGAATTGTCTTTACGACTTTTCCTTGTAAACAAAGTAACTTGAAGACCTAACTTCTGTACTGTTATACGAATAGAAGTGTTGCTACAAAATCTATATTTATTATAGAACCAAAAAGAGTTGCCCCGCTAATCACTTAGTGAGACAACTCCATTTTGATTTTTAATTAATATTACTAATCTTTAATAAAATCGATTATTTAACTTTGAATAGTAAATTAACTTTTACTTCATGTATGATATATGCAGCATTATCATTATCAATCTCAAGGTCAAAGTTTTGCTTAATCTTTACAGTTTCTACAAATACAGCATCACCTGTACCAGTAGCTACAACTTCTGTAATATCAGACATCTCTGTACCATCAAGCTTAAACTCTAAGCTATCAGTAACA
>JAAYPG010000174.1 GCA_012519905.1 Clostridiales bacterium
AGATGCTGGCAAGAACATAAATTATTCGCCTATATCCTTATATTATGCGCTGTCCCTTGCGGCCTCTGGTGCGGAAGGTGAGACAAAGGATCAATTACTGGCTTTATTAGGTGTTTCCGATAAGGAGGTTCTTTCTGAACAGTGCGGAAACTTATATCGCAGGCTCTATAAAGACAATGAAATCGGAAAAGTCAAAATTGCAAATTCTTTATGGATGGACGATGAATTTAAGGGTAAACCGATTATATTTAAAGATGATTTTGTTAGACAGGCAGCAGAGAATTTTTATGCCAGCTCTCATAGTGTTGACTTAGCAAGCGTAAAAACTGGAAGAGATATGGCCGATTGGATATCCAAAAATACCAATGGTAGACTGACTCCTAGTTTAGAGATAAACCCTGACCAAATACTATCTATTATAAATACAGTTTATTTCTATGACCAATGGATTAACCGTTTCGATAGGAGCGAAACTGCTGAGGATACATTTAATCTATCAAATGGTAGTGAAGTAAAAGTTGACTTTATGAATAAGACATACGGGTCAGCTGGATTTACCAGGGGTAAGGATTTTACGAGAGCGAGTTTACAGCTGAAAAACTCGGGTCAAATGGTATTTATACTTCCTGATGAGGGGGTATCCCCATATGAGCTGATTGCATCTTCAGAGAAAATGAAGCAAACTTTTGAAGGAGGAGAAGGCTCTTATGGGGAGGTAGTATGGAGGATACCTAAGTTTAGTTTTAGTTCTTCTCTTACATTGACTAATATGCTTATAAATCTGGGGGTAACGTCTGCTTTTACAAGGGATGCAGACTTTAGTGGAATTACTGACCATTTGGCCTATGTTACTGATGTACTTCAGGAAACCTATATAGGAATCGATGAAGACGGCGTAGAAGCATCCGCTTATACTCAAATTAATTATGCAGGAGCAGCGCTGCCAGAAGGCCGTGCTGATATGATTTTGGATAGACCATTTATATATGGTATTATTACACAAAACAATACTATGCTTTTTATCGGGGTGTGTGAAAACCCTGTAAGCACCAAGTAATGGAGGAAGTACGAAGACCCTAATATGTATTTACTACTTCGCGGTCTTATTGATAAAATCTATTTCATACTGTACTTCACCGTATTTTCTTTCGTGGTCTATAAGAGTACCTTCTGTAAGGGCAATACGGAGAACGATAGAGTTGGGATTGTCTTCGTCGCCAACTTCATCGAACCAGCCAAAGATTTTTTTGAACTTAGCTCTAATATCCGCGTTTTTCTCATCCTTGACCCATCCAAGATTTTCAGCCTTACCATGGAAAGCATACCAATCTAGCCCACAGATGGAAACTTCATTATTTTTTTCAATTTGCAGCATTTTATTTTTGCATGCGTCAGTAGAAACATAAAATGCCCCGTCTTCATAATAAGCACAAACCATACGGACAGCAGGCCTGGGATTACCAGAGGCGTTAGAAGATAGTGATATTGTGGCAAGGGCAATATCTACTTCTTTACCATTTCCGCAACGTTCATCCAAGAGTTTCATAGCATTTTCGTATTTGCTCATATTAAATCTCCTTTAATGTATTTTACATATATTTTATATAATGATACATCGGGTTACATAATTTTACCATATATATTTTAATTAATATTTTTACTAATC
>JAAYPG010000175.1 GCA_012519905.1 Clostridiales bacterium
AAAACCTCACCCTAGGACTTGATGATGTAACTACTGAGGATGTAATAGAAGCATCAAAGAAAGCAAGTGCCCATGATTTTATAAATGAGATGCCTCTTAGATATGAAACCAGACTAGAAGAAAACGGCTCCAATCTATCAGGGGGACAGAGACAAAGGCTTGCTATCGCAAGGGCGATACTTAAGAAGCCAGATATTCTAATATTAGATGAGGCTACTAGTAACTTGGATTCAATAACTGAAAGAGCAATCCAGGAGACTATTGATGAGTATGCAAAAGATATGTCGACAATTATTATAGCCCATAGATTAAGTACAATTAAAAGATGTGACATGATATACGTGATGGAAAAGGGAAGGATAGTTGAGGCGGGGAGTCATGATCAGCTGCTTGGGTTTGATGGAATGTATGCGAGGTTGTGGGGGCAGCAGAGAGTACAAGGGAAGTAGAATTTATAGTATTAATACGTTTTACATTAAAATTTAGAAATTAGGTTTACATGATATCAGTACAATCTACTCATGGCTTGAACTTTATTTACGGTAAGTTAGAAATACGCAAACACTTAAATATTGTGTGATTAAATAAATAGATATTTACAAGTTTCTAGGTACCAATCTTCGAAGAGGGGCTTGTGAAATATACATAATATGAAGGGATGTGAAAATAATGTGCGAAAAAGGATTAAAAGCAAATTACTTTAATAACTTATCAAATGATGAGTTAATAACTCTTGACGGAGGATTTTGGACAGGTTTTGGAAATAAAGCAGGGGAAGATGCTTATGATGGAATGAAGGCTGTTGTTCAAAACATGGTTGAAACTGGATTTTTTATTGTAGGACATGTTTTTGGATTTTTTGAAGGACTATTAACTTAAATTAATGAAGTAAATGTTAAAACGGAGGGATTATTATGGTACACTTTTTTTCTTTTGACTTATATGAGGTGACAGGAGGGTCATATACTAAATCATTTAATGAAGGAAGATCCCTTGGTAATGAAGTAGGAGAAAAAGCAAAGGAGTCAATTGGTGAATTTTTTAATTTTTTATTGAGCTCAATCTTTCCTACTTCTGGGGGCTATAATTCATCAGGATATCGTGGAGGAATAAGCCAGGATGGCCGGAGTCATAGTTCTGGTGGCAGGTATCTCAATTAAAAGTATTACTTATGACAGTTTAAACAATAATTTATATGGACTTGTGTAAGATTTTTACACAAGTCCATATAGCCAATTAAAAGCGCGTGATACCTAAAAGCAGATAAGAGTATATCTGTTGTAGTAGCATTGACTATGAATCCTTATGATGCTGTAATTTACCATCAAGTGGTAGGAGTGTGAAACTAATCCACAGTATCTATAAACAGTATAGCATAAAGTCCTTGGAGAGGGACTCTAAACATTACTACCATATAATACGAGGTGTATGATTTTAATGAAAAGAGTTAGAAAGTACTTATCAATAATTAAGCCTATAATATATTATTATCTTGTTGCGATTATTTTTACCTTAGGCATGCTAATAATTAGCTATACAATTAATATAATATTAGGACTAAATTCAAGTAAGTATGATTTCGAAAGGAATATTTATACAGAGGAATCTCGGTTTTTTGATGTGTTATTGCGTGCTATATTTGTTGTTATTTATTATATTTGGTATAGAAGACTTAATAGTAAAGATAAGACATTAAGCAGAACAAAGTATATAACCGCTAATGATTTAAGATTTTTCTTATTCCTGGGTTTTGGAGATTTGTTTCTTACATATGGTGTACTAAATCTTTTATTAGGCTTTATAACAAAGTACTTTCCGCAGGTTGCCAGTAATTACAATAGCAAGGTAAGCTTAATGAAGGAGGGCAGCTTAATTCTTGTTGTATTATGTTCTGCTATTTTGAGTCCGATTTATGAAGAATTGCTATTTAGAGGGGTTATATTAAAGAAGGCAAAAGACTTAATGCCGTTTTATACAGCGAATATACTTCAAGCTTTACTGTTTGCCATAATACATATGAATTGGATTCAGCTTATATATACATTTCCCGCAGGGCTTTTGTATGGATATCTTACTTATAAATATCAATCTATATTTCCCTCAATTTTCCTACATATATTTAGTAACGCATGTTCGATATTTATTTCTAATAACTCGGATATAATTGAAGAACATATTAATATATCTATTTGGTTCTTTATGGCTTTAACTTTAGCAGGTATGATTATATTTATTATTAGCTATTTTATGATGAAGAGAAATATACCTATAAAGGGTAAAGCTGTCGAGAAGATATAACAGTGATAGCATGTAGAAAAAGTTCAACAATGAGAAGTGGTAAGCATGTACTATTAACTATTTAATTATGATAGATAATGAACATAATTAGATGATATTCTGCCAGCAGGGCT
>JAAYPG010000176.1 GCA_012519905.1 Clostridiales bacterium
ATCATATTGCATTTTTCCATTACTTTATAAGATGCAATATTCTTATCTGAACATGTTGCAAATATTATATTTACACCTAGGTGATTGAATGCATAGTCTATAAATGAACTTACAGCTTCAGTCATATATCCCTTATTCCAGTATTTTTTATTTGAAATCCATCCAAGCTCCCCCTCTGTTCCTCTGGTCTGTAAAGTGATATTTCCAATAACCTTTTTCTCATTCTTTAACACTAGAACATACTCATACCATGTCAACTCATTTGAACTCATTTTTTCAATACAATTATCTATGAAGGTATCTACTTGCTCCCTGGTTCTAGGCCAATGTAGCATAAACTGTCCAGTCTCTTCATCACACCCATACTCACATATATCATTATAATCTGACTTTTTTATAGGCCGTAAAATCAATCTATTTGTTGTCAACATGATTGCTTTCCTCTCATTTTACTTTAGTTAATTCTAAGATGATATATACCGTACCAATAAAACAGTCTATAGCCTTCTCGGTATCTTAAGCATTCTTATACATATCATATATTACATATCCTGAAATACCATCTAGAGAACCAGGATAAGTCTCTTGATACATCATGCAATTTGGATCTTGCAGGGGATATCCGTTTGTCGGATATATATTAAACTTTGATGATGTTTCAAAACCTAGCGTATTATAAAATGCCGGATTCCCTTCTACTTGAATCCCTTTATAACCCCTCTCCTTAACCCTGTCGATACCAAACTTGATAATCGTAGAACCAATACCCTGTCTCAGATAATCCGCATGTACTGACACTGGCGCAAGCATAACTATATCTGTCTTAGTTATACTCCTATCATAATTTGCCACGTCCTTAGATGCCGAGAGTGGAAAATGCGAGAACATAATATGTCCGACTATCTTACCATCAAGCTCTGCTACAAATGATAGCTCTGGTATATAATATCTTCCTGCTCGTATTTCATCAATTAATGCTACTTCTCCAGTTCCATCAGAATAATCTGTTCCTTCTGAAAAAGAACGTATTACTAATTCTTTTATTTCATCAAAATCTTTCTCAACTTCTGGTCTTATAATTATATCCGTTCTCAATTCATTTCCTCCCACTCTTCATTCAAAACCGCATACTCATATGTATCAGTCCAAATAGGATCGCCCTTCTCAGTAGTTTTAAAATAAATGTTTTTACGTAAACAACCCTCTCGTCTCATCTTCAACCGCTCCAACAACTTCCAAGAAGAAACGTTATCTGGATTACACATGGCAACTACTCTACGTACTTTTAAACTCTTAAATCCATAGTCTATTACTGCTCTGCAGCTTTCAGTTGCATATCCCTTTCCATAATACTTAGGATTAAAGACATAACCAATTTCCCAGTTATCAAACTCCTTGGGTTCCTGTTGTGCAAAATAAATATTACCTATTAATTTATTATTATATTTTAAACATACCGCTAAAAAAGATTCATTTCGAGAGCGTAAGGCAGCCTCCCTTTTACATTCTATATCTGTAAAAGCATCATACGGTTCGTATTTTACAACTTGCTCCTGGGATAAATACTCGTATAAATCCATCCAGTCATTACAAGAAAACCGCCGTATTATTAATCTATCTGTTTCAATATTAACCATTTCTATTGTACTCCCATATCAATATATCAGATATTACTAACTCTAGCTTATCTGCTACACCATACTTATCACTATATTCCTTCAATTTTCTTATTGCTGATTACAATAAATCAATACATACTGGTCATTTCCTTTTTCATATTATATATTTATAGGTTTGCTTCGTATATCCTCGAGACCTCACCCCAAGGATGATAACCATCCCCTATGTAGTGGAAACCATATTTCTCATAATAACCAATATGTCCGGTGCAAAGGTATAGGCTTGAAAACCCTCCCTCCTTCGCATCCTTCTTTGCTTTTTCAAGTAATAGCGCCCCGTATGAATTACCACGATAGGCCTCTTCGATATATAAAGCACAAATCCAAGGATAGAGGTCCATCCTGCTTATAAAATCATTGGTTATTAGTCCAGCACAGCCTATGATCCCTTCCCCATCCATCAACAGATACCACTGTGGCAAAGGACTCTTAGTTGTAATGCAATGATTGATGCAATCCTCATAAATCATAAGACTTTCCTTACTAGCCCATTTGCTTTGAAAATATTCTATTGCCCTATCCTTATATTCTGGGCTTTCTTTCACTGAAATAATTCTCATTATAGACCTACCCCCCCCTTGATAAAATGATACCTTGTATCTTATCTGTATTCTTATATAACCAATTAACCATATCAATACAGTTTTTCGAAATATCATACTGTCCTATCTTCGAAAAATAGGCTGCAAATATAAGCTCTATCATAATGAACATCATTGGAATAGCATTCTTTTCATCAGAAGATAATACTGATATTTCTTCATATCCTTCTAGTATACCCGAGAAGATTTTCTTCCATTGACAAAGTTTTTCTACATCCTTATAATTTTCAACCAGTAATCCTGCTCCAAGATAGCAAATATCAAAAATACGGACATTATTCTGGCTTATGTCAAAATCCAGATAGCCGACGAAATTACCCTCTTCAAATAACAGATTTCCCATGTGAACATCTCTATGTATTAGCTGTCGTGGTAATCTTGAATATACCTTCTCAAATTCATAGCACTTATCAATAATTTCTTGACTTATGCTTATGTTCTTTTCTTTAATCTCATGACTTATCCATCCCTTAAGTTCCTTAATCAAATCCGCTTCATGGCATTCAAAAGAAGAGTCAAGCTTTTTTAGAGCTATATGTAAGTTTGCTACAATATTACCAAGTTGCTTCCCCGTCTTATAGTAATCTCCTTTATAAGGATCAATATGTTGCCCTGAAAGCTTACTCATTAAACAATAACAAAAATCACCATCAAAGTAAACATATGACTGTCCATCATTCGTCATAAAATACTTAGCAACAGGAATATTCTCATCGGCCAGCCTTTTACTAAGTTCTATGCTCTTCTCTAACTCTGCTAGATTAGCATTTTTCTTTAAGATATATGTATTATCAATACTCCAGGCACTTTCGTATATCTGTACCAGTTCATTTATATTCACAATTCCATATCTTAATAATACATCTTTTATTTTTTTATCCATATTCTATCCCCGTAATCTATTAATCCTATATATCCGTATCTGTTATTTGTTGCATCAGATAAAAAATAGGTACCATTTTGTAATATCACTTATAGGCCGTGATACATTGAACAGTACCTCTGTTTTCTATTTGTACATTCTTAAACCCAATTGACTGCAAAAAGCATATCATAGTTACATCTGTATTATATTCCTTCATATGGTATTGAATTTTATATATCTCTGAAAAAACATACATTATTCCATCCGGCTTTAATGTTCGATATATTTCTGAAAAAGCCGTCTTAAAATCATCCCAAAAATAATGTGTACGTACGGCTAATATTATGTCAAAATAATTTTGTGAATAAGGAAGCCTAGTAATATTGCCCTGTAAAATCTCTGCTCTTCCCTTTTCTATAAAATGTTTGTTTTTATTTTTTGCTACTTTTACTGAATCTATTGAATAATCAATACCTATAATATGCTTTAATTTATTTTCTTCTAGTAATCGAAATAATGTCTCTCCTCCACCACAGCCAATATCCAAAGCACATCCTCGAGGGCAGTCAACTTTATCAACTATCCATTTATTTAATCCTGCATCCATACGATTCATTATTTTGATCATAATTCTTCCAAGTATGCCCGATGGTTTTCCTGATTGATTAACTAATATTTCAACTAATCCCATAAGCACTTCCTTTCGATTACTAAACCAGCATTACCTATCAATTATCATATTTTTTACAATTATATAACAAGAATTATCCTTTTACAACCTCATGATTAACTATAATCAATTATGCTCCATTTAGAACAAAGAATCTATCTTGTAATAGGATAACTTCCTTACTACAAAAACAATACCCTACAAATTTCATGATAGGGTATTGCTCAAATTATAAAACCTCATATCCATTAAGTTTTAAGGCTGCTATAGCCTCATCCAAAACACCTTCACCTACTTCGTATCTAATTATTCTTTCTTATATAAATTTGCAATGCTTTAATTACAAGTATTAGTGCATAAGCAGCAAGAACTATAAGTCCTAATAATAACACCTGTATAAAAAGTCCTATTAAAGATGCTATTGTAAATCCCATCATGTCTCCACCTCCATCTAAATAAGCCCTCAAAAAGATCCTTTTTCAATATAATCAATCACTATTGGTAAATCTTCTACGAATTCTCTTAGTAACAAACATGAACATAATATACGCGATTAAATAGAGAACAAATACAACTCCCCTATATTTTCCTTCATAAGCAAACCTAGATATTGATAATAAGGTTAAGAATACACCAATCATACTATATGTAATGCCATATGCAGCAGTAAATTTCTTAACATCTTCTTCCTTAACCTTATCCCAATTATAGTCTAAAGTAAGTTTAGCCTTTCTTCCTATCCATATAACTAATCCATAAATAATTATTGCAAGACCTAAAGCTAGAATAATATAATCAAATACCTTTGTAAAACCCATTTTATCCTCCTATATATCTAAATCCTACCATTTATTGAAATGTAGCTTACTATATAATATCACACGTGCCATAAAATTACTATATAATACAATATTGACTTTTTCCTTATCTGAACTCTAGCCCATTTTTCGTTGAAGCGCTTAAATTATTAATATATAGATTATCATATTACTATAGGTATATTATGTCAATTTATATTGGGGTACTTTATAAAAAGGTAAAAAAGAAATGCCCCTACAAAAGGACATTTCAGTTTCTGTATGAATATTTACGCTCACTAACCTTAATTAATAAAAAGTTAATTAGACTACTTGCTCTAACTTCTTTCCCATTTTTTTCTCAAAATAATGCTTTAATTCAATATGCTTATCCCATTTGTTCTGAGGATAATGACCATAACGCTCTTTAACATCGCCCATGCGAATCTCGATATCTACAGGTCCATGTGGCATAGAGATACTATCACATACCTGTATTAGCCTATCATAATCATCATACTGATAAGAATTAATCAAATTAACTATTCTTTGCTTGTCATCATCAGATACATCATGCTTTACCATTGATGTATTGATATCCTTAATTGCGAAAGAATGGGTTATGGATATCCTGGCAGCATCATCATAGCCCAAACTCATTAAGTAATCATAACCGTCGATAACATGTGCTAAACCTGTTACACCAAACCTTCTACCTATATCATGCAGCAAGCCTAATATATAGGCTTTATCTTCATTCATATCAGTACACTCTTTTGCAATCTTAGAGGCGCATTCTGCTACCACAATGGAATGCGCTCTCCAAGGTCCTGGATTCTTCTCATAAGCTTCGTTAAGCAATTTCATTGCTTCGTCTTTTGAAGGAATCATTACTATCTCTACCTCATAATAAAATATTTTTGCAAATCCCTCTTACTTAACTCTTAGACATCTCTTTCAGCTTCTTAATTAATGTTTCTTTCATCTGCCAACATAATACGTTTCTGTTGGTCCTAAATAACTTTCTGCAGGCTTCATGCCCTTAGGATATATAACCAGTTTTTCTAATACAAATCCTGGACTCACAGCATATACGCGAAGTGTGTTTAAGCCTAAGCTGCAATCTACTGTGGTGGTATGTCTATGGATATTATTCAGAACCCTCTTACCCCACAAGCCATCACCTACATAATAACCTTCTGGAATTACATTTACAAGGTCAATCTTATCCTCATTTACTTGAATTCCATAGTACAAAGTATTATCCATACTTACGGGATTTGATGGTTGCATATAGAGCTCCACCTCATATTCTCCTTCTTTCCTTGTAACAAAATGATATTCAACATAAGGCGCATCGTCACCAGCAGTGAAATAGCCTGTAGTTGGAAATGCCTTTATAGCTGATAAGGTCTTTCCATATCCTTCAATTATCTTAAAGCTATTAACTTCATTATTAATAATTGTTTCCTTATTTAGATAATAATGCTCTGCCTCAATGGATATATATCCCTTGGTATCGATAAAGGTCATTTCGGATAAGCCCTCTAAGTCAGGTAAATGCGCAGGCACAATGATTGTGCAGCTACCGCATGGCATTCTCACAACAATACTACCCTCTGTCTCATCCCCCATAGCACTACGGTCAATTCTTACTGTGATATTGTCCGTAGCCTTTTCAATTCCATCCAAGCTTCCCTTCATCTTAGAGCAAGTCAGCCATTTATTGTTACATATTATCTCATACTCAGCTTCCAAATCACTTATACTTGATATAGTGAAAGCCGCCTCCCTGACATCCGGTTGTAAGAAATCATACATATATATCTTATTCTTATGCCATGCCGCCCCCTCAGAGCGCTCTTCTGTTCCATCAATGGAAACTAAAAGTCTTGGCTTGTTGGCAGGCAATACATTGCATAACACTGGGTTCTGGCACTCCTCTTCGTTCCAGTGGACGAAGCCTATATGCTCAGATAGTCCTAGACCGTACCATCTACCATTATCAATGGTATGATACTGCTCTACCAGCTCCCTATCCCTCTGCAGGCATTCAGCGATCTTAACCGATAGCTTGTTAGCCACCATTTTACCAAGCCTAGCATCATAATGATTCTTTCCTGCTAGCAGATGCATTTTCTGTAAATTAAGATTTCCAACAGCCGGATAGTATACCTGTGCAAAATATAAGGATAGTTTATCTGGTGAAAGCTCTTGATATAAACCTTCGGCTAAATCTAAAAGATATTCAATTCTCTGTAAAGTCCTATCTGCTTCTTTATAATTCACTGGA
Source organism: Clostridiales bacterium (assembly GCA_012519905.1). Classification (GTDB taxonomy): domain Bacteria; phylum Bacillota; class Clostridia; order Lachnospirales; family Lachnospiraceae; genus Mobilitalea. Next base: position 6,907 of record JAAYPG010000176.1, read on the forward strand.
TGATATACTTTTGAATTCATATGCTCTGGTCTACGTTTATGGGCAATTTCTGTATAGCCAGTTAACAGTTCAAACACCTTCTGCATTTGCTCTTCACTGAGAAGCCCTGTGAACTGAGTCCTAATCCACTGACTAGTATATATGTCAGTCTTGTTAATAGACTCTGTTCCCCATTTTTCAAAATCATACGCCAAATCAAGGAAATATGATAAGGGGAATTCATTGGTACTTATATCTCCCACATTTACAATCCATAGATCCCTGACACCAAAATCATAGGCCATGCTCATTTGCTCCCAGATCTTTGGTAAATAAGAGCTATTAATCCACTCGTATGAAATCGGTCCCCCATGGTAATCAAAATGATAATACATACCATAACCGCCTCTATGACTCCGCATTTCCTCAGTAGGTAATGTCCTTAAGTTACCATGATTATCATCGCAGAGCATAAGGATAACATCCTCAAGTTCCTCACAGTTTATCAACCCAGGGGTGTCTTTATCACCATAAAAGAATGGCTCAACTTCCTTATATAAGGCCAACATCCTTGGGACTTCTTCTAGATTTGGGTTAACATTATCCTTAATAAGTTGATTTTGTGTTCTAAGAACATCACGAAGTAAATTAATATTATCAGCCAATGTGGCATCATGGCCCATAATAGAGGTATCGGCTTCACCCCTCATACCGACGGTAATTACATTTTCATATTTACCGTTGCGCTTAAGTCCATCCTCCCAGAATTTTATAATGCCTTCTCTATTTGTTATAAAGTTCCAAGCATCTCCATAGATTGAATCTTTTCCTCGAAGATATCTATATTCTTCTCCATTTCTTAAACAAGGCTCATGATGGGAAGCTCCCATAACTACCCCATATTCATCTGCCAGCTCTGCATTGGCTAGACCAGGACCATCTTCACTAAATCTCGCTGACCACATAGCTGGCCACATGTAATTACCTTTTAATCTCAGTAGCAATTCAAATACATGGTCATACATCTTAGCATTAAAGCCACCAAAGCGCTTATTTGTCCATGTTCCAAAAGCTGGCCACTCATCATTGATAAAGAATCCTCTGTAACGAATCGATGGCTCCTTTGATATATATTTTAGATCCTTTTTAAACGAAACCTTATCTTTGTGCTGTGGAGTAATACCACACCAATTCACCAAGGGAGACACCTCAAGCCGTTCTGACAGATGAAAGAGGCCATATATTGTGCCACGCTTATCACTTCCTGCTATAACCAGAGCTGTCTCAACACCTTCACAGGGATGACTAACCACCTGGAACAAATACACTTCTCGCTTTCCTCTAATCTCTGATAGATTAATTAACTTTTTATCATCAAGTTCTTTAAGTATTGGGCTATTATCTACCGTTCCATAAATAACAGCATTTTTCCCAAGTTCTATCTTGTTAGTGGTTGAACCTGGTGAACATCCAAAAACCATCTCTACATCATGCATTACTTTTCCAGCTATTTTATTTACACCGGAAAAGGCTTCATCCTCTCTGTAAAATAAGGCCCCTTCAGCTAATAAATTGTCTTTACTTATCACAAAATCCATACAAGCTCTCCTTCTTTAGTATACTGTTAGTACAATCCATCATTCATATATTCCATGAATGTATCAATAACGGTATAATCACCATGTAATTATAGCACAAGTTGCAGATCTTAAGCATCCATTCTCTTCAATAATAAATGCAGAGTATTTTTTATACAACAAAATCTCTTAAATATTTACTACGATTAGGAAGTCTAAGTTTTCTCAAAGCTTTAGCTTCAATCTGTCTAATTCTTTCACGGGTTAGTCCAAAATAATTCCCAACCTGCTCCAAGGTATGTTGTGGCAGATCATTAAGTCCAAAACGCATTTCTATAATCGTTTGCTCACGTTCATTCAAGGTCTGCAATTGCTTATTTATTTCCATCTGTAAAGAATTCTCTATGGCCTTTTCCTCAGGAGAAACATTACCGGTAGCTTCAATAAAATCTCCAAGATATGAATTTCCATCCTCACCAATAGGTGTTTCTAATGATATCGGATGCGCTGCAATTCGAAGTGCTCTCTTAACTGTACTTTCTGATATTCCAAGCTCTTTGGCTATCTCTTTATTGTCAGGCCGTTCATCTTTTTCCTGAACCTTATCTTGAACTGCTTTCATTACTTTGCGGACTATTCCACCCATGTGGACAGGAATACGAATTACACGGTCTTGATCATCTATTCCCCTAGTGATCGCTTGTTTGATCCACCATGTCGCATATGTTGAAAATCTAAATCCTTTATCATATTCATATCTTTCCACTGCCTTAATTAAACCTAAATTGCCTTCTTGAATTAAATCCAGAAAAGATAAAGAACGGGTCCGTTGATATTTTTTTGCTATACTTATAACAAGACGAAGATTTGAACATATTAATTTGTCTCTTGCTTCCTGATCACCTTTTTCGATTCTTTTTGCTAATTCGATTTCCTCTTCTGCCGTTAATAGTGGAGCTACTACCGCAGCAGATAAGTAGTCTTTCACAGAATCTATCCCGTACAGAGAACCTGTTGCATTTTCATCCTGCTTATCTATCTTGTTAATTTCATCCATATATCTGTCTCCTTTCTTAATCTATACAAGTGATAAATGGCAATAAAAAAGCCGTTCCATACTCTTCATGCATTTGTTCTGCATAGGAAACTATGGTACGGCTAGGTTTATTATAACACATTTTCAGGTTAACTGCAAATTACATATTGACAACGATGAATTTTGGGCGTATAATATTACGCTTATTTCTCATGATTAATTCTTTTTATTTAAGGGTCAACGAATATCCATGTTTCTTATTTGATATTATCCGCATAGACTGCCATGGCATCACGCATGAATACGGATAAGCCTTCACCGAATTTATCAATATTCTTAGTGAAGCGCTCATCATCTACATACATTTGCCCTAATCCCTTGAATGCCTCAGGTGAGTAATGCCCAATTTTGTTTAATAACTGGTACCATTCGCCTATAGCTTCTTGTGCTTCTTTGGAATCTGGTGATAGGTAGCGAGCCGCTGCAAGCTTTCCGTATACTTCAATCATTTTATCTTGATCAAATGGAGCCATATTTTTTACATTTTCATTCGCCTCATCAACCGCTTTGTCACCCCACCTTTTTCTTGCTTCTTCTTCATAGGGATTTTTAGAAAAGTCAAAACCGTCAAATTTCTCTTGAATAGACATCTGTATTTCTCCTTTCGAATGTTGAATTGTTTTTTCGATAGTCGCTATCATCTTCTCAAGCTGCTTCTTTTTCTCTATAAGCATTTTGTGCTGCATTTCCAGCATTTCTTGATATTCAAATGATGGATTATCAATTATTTCTTTAATCTTTTTTAAAGGGAAACCAAGTTCTTTGAAGAACAAAATTTGCTGCAGGGTCTCGAGATTCTTGTCAGAATATATTCGATATCCAGCAGAAGTTGTCTTCTCTGGGGTTAGTAGTCCTATTTCATCATAATGATGTAGCGTGCGCACACTAATACCTACTAAATCTGCAACCTCTTTAACTTTCATATGATATCACTCCCTTCACTCTTACTATAAAGTATAACGCAAGGTGAGAGTCAATAGAAATATATAAAAATAATTAATACAGAAAATATGCTTATATTTTTTAAGTATTTGTCAGCATTACATAGTTGTTTTACAATATTTTCTTTGCATTTGATAAAACCACCTATTTATTAAGTATATTTTATGGATATTTTACACATTATGTATATGGGTATTATAACCATAAACCTGTGCGAATTTGTAAAAAGTTCTGTAATCATGTATAATGATAAATTGTATCAAAAAAATGGAGGATATTAATGATCAAATTTACACACGTAAGCAAGAAATTTAAAGACACTACAGTATTAAAAGACATATCTTTTGAAATAGAAAAAGGTAAGTTAGTTGTCCTGATTGGCTTAAGCGGTTGTGGTAAAACAACAACGTTAAAAATGATTAACAGACTTATCAAAGCGACATCTGGTACTATTACTATTAATAATGAAGATATCGCCAAGAAAGACAAAATTAAGTTAAGAAGGAATATCGGGTATGTCATTCAGCAGACAGGTCTTTTTCCGCACATGACAATCCGCGAAAACATTGAAATAATTGCCCATGCTGAGAAGCTTCCCTTAGACAAAATAAAAAACCGAACTACACAACTAATGGAATTGGTCGGTTTGGACGAATCCTTTCTCGATAGATATCCCAACGAGCTATCAGGAGGACAACAACAAAGAGTCGGTGTAGCCAGGGCCTTTGCTTTGGATCCAGAAATAATTCTAATGGATGAGCCATTTTCTGCTCTTGATCCAATCACAAGAACATCTCTACAGGAAGAATTGGTAAGCCTTCAAGAAAAAGTCAAGAAAACTATAGTCTTCGTAACCCACGATATGAGCGAAGCCATAAAGATTGCAGATAAAATATGCATAATGGATAAGGGCGAAATCGTACAATACGATACCCCTGAAAACATACTGAAGAACCCTGTCAATGATTTTGTAACAGAATTTGTAGGTAAAAATCGCATCTGGGAATCCCCTGAATATATTCGTGCCAAGGATATTATGATTAGCCATATTGTTACTTGTTCAAGTGATTTTTCTCTTTCACGGGCCTTAGAAAAGATGCGTACTAATAAGGTCAATAGTCTAATTGTCATGGATAAAAAGTCAAATAAGATTGAAGGTATAATAAAGCCAAAGCAAATATCTAAAATCAGTGACAGAACAATTAAAGTTGGAGACATCATGATTAAGGACTTTGAATTTGTAGGGCCTGAAGATTCGGTCGTTGACATTCTAAAGGTTGTTGAGGATAATAACATTTCCGAAATACCAGTCATAGACCAACAGAGAAATCTCTTGGGTTTGGTAACAAGAAATACACTCATTACAACATTAAGCGAACAATATCTTGAAGAGGAGGTGGAGTAATTGAACGTACTGGACTATATAACAACAAACTATAATCAAGTTCTAGGCTTGACAAAAGACCATATCATTCTAACAACAATTGCTGTGTGTCTTGCTGTTCTAATTGGTGTTCCACTTGGAATTCTTATTAGTTATTTTCGTAAAGTCAGCGATGCAGTATTGGCTAGTGCCAATCTTGTTCAGGCCATTCCATCAATGGCCCTACTGGGACTAGCAATACCTCTACTGGGAATAGGTTCATTACCTGCTATAGTAATAGTTGTCCTATACTCATTACTACCAATTATTAAGAATACTTATACAGGAATTACAAGTATCGATAAGGATACCCTTGAATCTGCCAAAGCAATCGGACTTACCAGATTTCAGATTCTATTTAAAATTCGTATACCACTGGCACTTCCGATTATTATGGCAGGGGTTAGAATCTCCTCTGTTACAGCAGTGGGCCTGATGACTATGGCAGCTTTTATAGGTGCTGGTGGACTGGGCTTCTTGATATTCTCAGGAATCAGTACCACAAATAATGGGCAGATTCTAGCCGGTGCTATTCCAGCTGCAATACTTGCCTTAATTGTAGACTATATATTCGGGCTAGTCGAAAAACTTGTGACCCCTATCAGCTTACAGGTCTCAGCAAGTCATACAAAAGAATTTATTAAAAAGTCAAGAAGAACTCAAAAAATTATACTGGGTACAGTTGGTGCACTATTAGCTGTAATGTTAATATCTAATTGGGTTGGAGGCTTAGATAAATCAGAGAAGTCTATTGTTGTTGGAGGCAAGGATTATACAGAGCAGTTTGTTGTAGTACATTTGATATCTGATATGATCGAAGATAGAACAGACATAGATGTTATACGTAAGGATAATCTTGGAGGTACTCAGGTCTTATTTAATGCTACAAGAAATGGTGATGTAGACCTATATCTAGAATATACAGGTACTATATACGGAGATACCCTCGGATATTCACCAAATAGCGATATGAATGAGGTATATAATATAAGTAAGAATGATCTTAAGGAGCAATTTGATATCGACCTACTTAAGCAGTTTAAATTTAATAATACCTATATACTGGCAGTACGACCAGACATGGCCAAACAGTATAATCTATCAACAATATCAGACTTGGCGAGGGTAGCTGATAAGCTGACCATAGGGTCTTCACTGGAATTCCTAAACCGTGAAGACGGTATAATCGGTCTAGTAAATCATTATGGCTTTACATTCGGAAATGAAGTAGGGATTAATGGAGCAAACAAGTATCTTGCCATAGACAATGGCGAAACCGATGTAACTGATGCTTTTGCTACAGATGGACTTCTACGAAAATATGAACTGATTGAGCTTGTTGACGATAAGAACTTCTTCCCACCCTATTATGCTGTTCCACTTCTAAGAAGTGGATTGCTTGATGAATATCCGGAAATAGAGGATGTTCTTAATGAACTGGGCGAGGTACTTACTAATGAAGTTATGGTAGAACTAAACTATCAGGTTGATGAGCTTCAAAGACAACCAAGACAAGTAGCAAATGATTTCCTTAAAGAACAGGGACTTATAGACTAAAAGATAACACCCTATCTCAATAGAGATAGGGTGTTATCTTTATAACTCTTTTGCTCCTTATAAATGGGTGTTCAGTTTCTTTTCTAAGGCCATCGAAAAAAAATTACGTGACATTGGAAACCTTAGTTCATCTGGAAAGGAATCAAATAATTTTATTAATTCCATTTCGCTATCAGATGGTAATTCACTCATAGTATGTACGATTGCAAAATAAACCTGTACATTTCCTTTGAAATACCTACCTTCTATTTCCCCGTTAACATAATAATCACAAAGAGGTTCAATATCGAAATTAATTGCTCCCGTTTCTTCATATAGTTCCCTTTTGGCAGCTTCCAGTGGTGTTTCGCCTTCATCAATATGTCCACCTGGATTTTCCCAGATATCTCTATCTTTATGCTTACAAAATATCCACTTACCCTTATACAATGCCATAATATCCACACAAAAATAATCTTTTAATTTATTAAAAGGATGCATTTTAAACTCCATTATTCTCCTCCAATAATAATTCAAAATAATTAATAATGTTTGATGATGTTCTACAGATAGGTTTCAAATCCTCCTATCAATCCCCATACTATTATCATCATTCTAACTTAGTGATAATTTGCGTTTATTTCCATATATCTAACAATTTTACATCAAAAACTGTCCAATTACAACCATTAAATGGTATCGGAAAAGGAGCGCTATTATAACGCTCCCTGAACTAAAAATTACAACTCTATTTATAAAATCGAAATAACCCACTACTTGATCCTTGTTAAGGCGTCCTCGGTCCTTATAGTCTAAATACTTGTTTCGGATTCATTAGGGCATTCACCTTTTCTTACAGCGATAATAACTGCTAAGTAATCCTGAATTTTATCCCTTGTAACATTCATAAGTGATAAGTACATGTCTGCCAGACCTTTTTTAAATCTGAGAATCAAGTCCTTGTTTGGAACCTCATCAGGCACCGGTGTGTATTCTACCAAAAATACCGTTCTTGCAATATCATATAGATAATTACCTTTACACACATTCATAAAGTCTATGACATAGATATTTCCTTCTGACATCTGTATATTACCGGGATGGAAATCTCCATGACAAAGTGCGTTACCATCTGCCAGATTATCAATCATCTCTAATAACTCTTTTCTTTCACCATCTGGCATCGAACTTGGCATATTATTTCTTAAAAAATCCTTATAGGTAGGTACATCTTGAATTTCGTTCTGAAGAATTTCCTTATGTAATTTTGACATATATTGTGCACACATTGGCATATCACCAGTCCTCACAACCCAGTCCTGCAGGATTTCTCCTTTTACATTATCATATATGATACCCTTTCTGTCATCATAAGAAATAATGTCATAGACCTTGGGTTTTAGAAATTCCATTTCACTTATCGCTATTGCATTGTTATACTCCATTACAATAGCTTCATAAGGGTATCCGTCATGAAAAAGCTTTATAACCTTATCATCATCCCATTCATAGACATTGGCTGTGTTACCCTTACCTATTAGCTGCCCTATTTGCATACTTTCACTCCCATCATAATATCTTACAACAACTTCAACATTCAGTTGCTTTTAATACTTGATTATTAATCACTGATAGTGTTTGAACAGTAGTTATTATATGTCCAGCAAATCTATCAATTGACAGTAATCAGTAATCGTATAATCTGCAATTTCACAAGCATACAATGGATAGCTTTTATAGTAACAACCAGCAATTCCCGCATTCTTAGCTGCTAATATATCTATATCCCTATCACCAATCATAAGAGCTTCACTTTTATTGATATTATACTCTTTTATGAGGAAATTAAGAGCTTCTGGATCAGGCTTTCGCCTAAAATTACTTTCTTTAGTTATAAGCCCACTAAAGTATTCATATAGTCCATATTTCTTCAGATACTCAATAGCTGATTGTCCTCTATGTGTATATAGATGGTTATAGCGCTTACTTTGGTAAATCCTTCTACATACATCCATTACAAAAGGATAAGGCCTCATGTTATCTTCTTCAAGTTCTTTTATATGTCTAATAGATTTAGAGATCAATATGTCGCTGTTATAATAGGTCTCAACAATATAATCATATAAATGTGTTAATGATATTTTCATCATGCTCATTATCTTATCATAGGATTCATAAATACCTTCTTCCTCTAAGACTGTCTTAACAGCGATAGCCATAGTAGGATATGAGTCAAATAATGTTCCGTCAAAATCCCAAATAATATGCTTATACATAGATACACTCCTCTCTTATTAGACTAGAGTATCATTGCCAATCAAACGTTTCTCACCCTAATTTTGAACTATCTATTTCTGTAATACTAATATTATCTATTTTGAATTTACTCATGTCCTTAAATGGAGTATCCGTTATAAAGCATTGTAAACACATAATAACAGCGCTATGAGTCACAATTACAAGATCACTATTACTTGTCGAGATTATTTTATGTAATACTTCAAGAACACGATCTAACATATCTTGATATGATTCACCATTATGAGATCTAGAGTATCTACGATTATGATACCATTCTTCATATTCCTTTGGATATTTATCTCTGGCTTCTTTCCAAGTCAGACCTTCCCAATCACCAAGATTAATTTCCTCTAATCCCTCAACAGGTATATAATCCACTTTAGTATAACCACTTAGAATCTCAGCTGTTTTAAGAGCCCTGGTTTGCTTACTCGAATAAATTTTCAATATTCCAATCCGTTTGCCCATGTCTTATAAAATATAGTTTCATAGAGTCCTCCCCTTATTTCTCTGCTGGTTCCTCAGTTAACTGAAGGATATTGCTCTAATAATTTTCTATTAGTTTCTTCCAGTTGATTATAATATTCCGAATAGGAGCTACTTAATTCTTTCATAGCGGGAATAAATATATCGTAATACCCGTTTGCTCTATTAAATTCTTTAGTTAACTCCATAATCTTACCTATGGGGGAGTTCTTGTAGTCATCTGATTTTCTGTATGCTAAGTATTGCTCCAATACTTCCTTATTACTAGATAAAAAGTCTTCAGGACTTTCTATAGTTTTCTTCATGTTTTTAATTAAATCTGTAATTTGCTCAGTTCCTATATCATTCGTAGCTTCTAATAGATACTCCTTCAATTCCTCTGATAATTCAAGCGAAGGAACATTATCTAAGAACGATATAATTCTCTCATATGCCAACTGCTGCCTGTCTGAAGTAATTGGTTCATCCAAAAAACTTGAAAAATGCAGACAAATATATCTACCATAGTATCCTGGAAATGCATCCAGTAATTTCTCAGTAATTGTCTTATTATTTTCTACAGTAAGTAGTTCTTTGTTCACCTCAGAATAACTTTTACCGCTACTCAGTTTATTAAGAATTTTCTTTTTAGCCTGTTCTCTTTGATAGCTAAGCTCTTTTCTTACTGCTAAGGTTTTCAAAGTATTTCCTGACTCATCAGAAAGAATATTCTTTATATCTTCTGTACTAATATCAAGTTTTCGAAGTATTGATATCTTGTTTAGAACTTCAATATCCTTCTGACTATAATCTCGATATCCGTTTTCTAAAATCTTAGGAGTAACTAATTCTTGCATAGTATAATATTCTATTGCTTTTTTGGTTAAGCCTGTTGATTTGCTTACTTCATTAATTAACATATTCATCACCTCAATTAAAGGATAAGCCAACACCTAAGGTGATAGTCAAGAGTCAGATTATACTTTATAATAACATGTTTTTTTTTAGTTAACTTCTAGTAAATATCGCTTCTAATACGTCCATATTTATTTATACCTCCAAAATTTAATAAGACCTGACAAGTGTATCTATAACTGATTACTTCAAATGTCTTCTCTTTCTCAAAAACTCCCTAACCCTTTTAGTTTCTACAATATCACATGGAAAATCAAAATGTTTTGCTACCAATACTTCCAACTCGTGAAAATAATCATATATTAGAAAAAGCTTATCCCACATATCCTCATACTCACCATTTGGAAATAACCCTTGAACCCGCTTCATTTCATCTGGTGAGAGAAACCTCTTTAGATATTTATTATAATGACCAGTTGTCACTTTAAAATCATGTTCTATACCAATTTTCCAATTAAGCATCTTCATGAACATATCCATTGTTAGATTATCAAAAGCATATCGGGCATAATAGAATTCTTCTCTGCATAAGCCTTTTGATATGTATAAAGATATCCACCTGAATTCATTACAGGTATTATAAAATTCCATATGGGTAGGCGGTTTTATATAGAATGCTTTTTCGTCATTTACCGGAATTAATTCCTCATAATTATCTTTATTAAGGAGCACTATTCTTGGCTCAATATTATCTCTCTCACTTTCGATATTTCTTATATCAACAATTGTAAGATCAATCCTATTACCATCAGCAAATTGAATAAGGTATGCGAATGTGTCATGACTATCATAATCATAGGGATGCTTATACCAATCCTCCGGATACTGAACAATAAGTATATCTCCAAAATAATTGATCCAGCTTTTATCCTTTGTAAATTCTCTGACATCTGTAACAAAGTATACTATATCAAAATCGCTATACTCATCATGTACCGCGTTTTTATTCGATCTAGAGCCGTCCATGGCGACAGCACGAATCCTATTATCTTCTATAGCTTTGTTCATAATTAAATCCATCATTTCATTTTCTGTCCGCAAAGTAATACCCCCATAATTATTGTTAGAAGGAAATAGCACCCTAACACATTATGATAGGGCGCTATACGATTTTTTAATGATTACATATTAAGACAAATAGATCCCGTAATCTAAAATTACATCACCATTTTCATCTGGTTCGGTAAATCTAGGGCAGTTATATCTTTCAAAAAAGTAGGTTCTATTCTTATCATCAGTTCTGAAATTGCCCATTTCATTTTCCTGAAATTTAGATATACAAGCCTCATGCATGGCATAGATACCTTCATTTTCTTTTCCTTTTATCCAGGATACTGCAATATCGCCTTCACTAATATCTATGTAGTCAAACCCTTCAGGAACACTCGTGTTTACCGGAAAGAACATACCAATCCAATACTCGAATGTATTTTCATAGTCGGCCCCATTACAACGCATAAAACCAAGATATCCATTTTCAACATCTTTTAGTTCACCTATTTCTTCAAGTATTCCAAACCATCCATTCGCAAACCATTCTCCCCATTTATGACCAAAGCCACCAATTCTATCGATGTTTGTGTAGCACTTTCCTATGAAACGAAGTGAGGGTAAGTGCTCCTTGTAAACCTTAATAATCTCTGCTGCCATGTTTCTCCTCCTCAATCATATGTTGTACTGCGAAGATATATCATTTATAATCTGAATCTTTCAATTCATACTCATTGCATCCCATGGACAATTTGTTGGACTTATATGGGTATGGAATTAATTGTATTATAAAACATGTGTTCGAGAGTGTCAAGTGTTATTCATTTATCCTTAACCATGAACTAATTGATGATATTGCTGACAAGAAAGAGTTTCGCTTGCGAAACTTTCTAAGCTTGCTATGCAAGCTTTTGCCGAAACGCGTCCAGCTTTTGCTGGCAATATACAAAGCGCGTGAGTGCGCATCCCAAGCGGAGCGTATTTTTTATATAATAGGACAAACTTTCCTATTATATAAAAAGCACCCTATCACATTTCATGATAGGATGCCTTAAACAAATTCTCAGTGTCGATTGTCTTTATATAATTCTTTTATAGCAGATCTTATTTCATTGAAAGTAATAAGCTAATATCTGAATTATTGTTTTTTACAAACAATGGTATAGTATCCAGAGGAGCATCACAATCCACCCATTGACCACCATTATATACTTGTTCAGTATTTGCATCTCTCCACTCTGCGCCTTCGGGTAAGTAAACCTTTCTTGACCTCATAGCTTCATATAAGATGGGTGCTACTAGTATATCAGGCCCAAACATATATTGATCGGTTATTTCCCATGAGTTTTTATCATCCGGAAAATCATAAAATAAAGGTCTTATTACAGGTGTACCTTTCTTGTGTGCTTCTTCCATAACTTTAGTGATGTAAGGCTTTAGACTTTCACGGATGAACATATACTTCTTAAAAATCTCATATGCTTCCTCGCCATAGCTCCAAACCTCATTAGCAGCACCACTACCACATAAACCACCGCCACTTGTTCCAAGGGGCTCTGAATGTGGTTCACGGTCACCATGTAACCTGAATACAGGGCAGAAGGTTCCATATTGAAACCACCTTATTATACATTCTCTAAAAGCAGGATCATCAGGATTACCACCATGAAATCCTCCAATATCAGTTGTCCACCATGTTATCCCTGCAAGGCCCATATTTAATCCTGCTGCCAGCTGATTTCTAAGAGAGCTAAAGCTAGAATCAATATCTCCTGACCATACAAGTGCACCATATCTCTGACTGCCTGCCCATGCACATCTTAATAGATTAATGATATTTTCCTGTCCTTCTTCCTTCATACCATCAAAGAAAGTTTTTGCATACATTACCGGGTATATATTTCCTATCTGTACATTTGGCCCCAGGTGATAACGATAGTTATCAAAATCATAGACACTATACTCTGGCTCTGCTTCATCTAACCAGAATATTTTTATTCCCTTATCATAATAATTCTTCTTTACTGTATTCCATACGAAATCACGGGCATTTGGATTGGTTGCATCGAAGAACACCGTATCACCCAAAAACTCCATGGTTGTTCTGACACCTCTGTCTGTTCTTACTAGGTATCCCTTTTCAAGCATTTTCTTATAGTTTTCACCGGTCTTATCTACCGTTGGCCATATGGATACCATTAGCTCTATACCCATTTCCTTAAGTTCCTTCACCATGGCATCTGGATCTGGCCAATAATCTAAATCAAATTTCCAATCTCCTTGTTTTGGCCAATGGAAGAAGTCAACCACGATAACCGATATAGGAAGTCCTCTTTTCTTATACTCACGAGCTACCTCTAATAACTCTTCCTGGGTCTGATATCTTAATTTACATTGCCAAAAGCCCATTGCATATTCTGGCATCATAGGAACTGTTCCAGTAACCCTTGCATAGGCTTCTTCTATTTCAGCTGGAGTATCTCCTGCTGTAATCCAGTAATCCAACTCCTTAGTTGAATTGGCTATCCATTCTGTAATATTACTTGAAAAGCTTACTTTTCCTATGGCAGGGTTGTGCCAAAGCATTCCATATCCTAAGCTAGATAATAGAAATGGAACCGTAGCTTGTGAATTTCTCTGAGCAAGCTCTAGGGTACAGTTTTTCAGATTCAGGTTTGACTGCTGATACTGTCCCATTCCATAGAGCTTCTCATCAGGGTTTGATTCAAAACGCATGGTCAATTGATAATCTCCCCCAAGTATAGGCTTAAATTCACGGGCATCTATATTTAATGCACTATTAAACTTCTTAATATTATTTCTATTTCTAACATACTCTTCTAATAGAATTTCTCCCCTTTGATTAAAAAAGGTAATCTTACCACCTTCATCAACCTCTGCACGGATTTTTCCATTTTCTATGACCGCTTCTTCACCCTGGATTGTTATTTTAGCTGGGCAACACTCCTGTGGCAGGAGAGCCCAATCTGCATTCTCTAAAAGTTTCGCCTGCTTTGTAACGCGAACACGAAAGCTATTAGCTCCCCAAGGCTCAATATATAATTTCTCACAGTCGTATTGACGTATCAATGTATTACCTCTTACAGTGAAAAGACTATCTTCTAGGTTATTCTTATTCTCCATACTTACCTCCTTGCCATGTTTTTTACGACAGCACTTGAGTCAAAACTGTGAATAGTATTTTGGCTCAAGATCAACTCCTAGTAGGACTTGCAGTTCTTTCATTCCATATGGAACTATCACCATGTTCACCTACAGCAACTACTGCAAAATGATATTTCATACCATTGATTAGCCCCGTAACTTCATATGGACTATCTTTAACTCCATCTATAGTTTCTGTATAATTTCCGGACTGTATACCATATTTGATTTTATAGGATTTTGCTCCCTTAGATTTATGAAACCATAGTTTAACCTTTCCATCCATGGCCTGTTCAGCATATAATAGGGGTGAGCAGGGGACTCCTTCAGTTGTAAATGAGCAGATTCCGTTTGAAGCTTCCTTAGAATGCTTCAAATCCTTTGTATAAGATGTTACCCTCCAATAATAGCTTGTATCAGGCTCTAGAATATTTGGCTCTACTGTATACCTGTTATGAATCATCCTATCTCTTACAATTACAGGATCTGACATATCTGCGTTTGCTGAGATCTCAAGCTTATAGAAGAATCCATTCTTTGAAACTTCCCAAGATAGAACTGCCCTAGCAGAAACCTCCTTAGTGCCATCCGCAGGAGCCAGAAGATTAAATTCAATTGGTCCATCTCCTTCTGCCTTGGTGGTGAAATAACGAAGTGGCCCATTCATTTCTCTCTCACCATATTCATTAACCCCATATACAGTCCAGTAATAGGTCGTATCATATTCTAAAGGTTTCCTTGGTTGATAGTAGGCTTGGGAGGCCGGACCAAACATGCCTGTATCTCTTACCGTAGTGATATTAGCTTCATTGATTATTGGATCTGACATATCTTCGTTTTTAGAAACCACCAACCTATATGAACTTGCATTATATGCTACTGACCACTTAAACTCTGGTGTGACAGCTTCATTAGGTGCATTTAATGTTGGCAAATATGGACCAAACTGACCTGGCACATTTATATTAGCTTTTACAATAAATGAATATACTGTATTATTTGTTGCTGGTGTACTTCCAAACTCATTTTCTGCTATGATTTGCCAATAATACTTCTGTTCCATTGATAACTCAGATGTCACTGTATAGCTTGTATCTACTATGCCTGTCTTATGGATTACAGGATTCGACATATCCTTATTCAATGATACCTTTATTGTATAACTACTAGCATCCTCTGCCTTAGACCATATAAATGTAGGCATTGCAGTGGCTACTTCCCCATCATCTGGAGAAATTGGAAAGAAGAAACTTGGCGGCGATTTTATCTTTTTTATAACTGCCATCCATGTTTCATTTGCCCCAACATGGTCAATTGTGATGTCTAAATCCTTAGTAGATTTAATTGGAATACTATATTGAAATGCAAGACCATAGTTCTCAGATGAAACTATCTTATACATATCAATCTTAATATCCTCACCTACATAAGGCTGATTACTTAATTTCATATGAACTAAGCCTTCACTATCATTCTTAGCAAATATAATCTTAGTTTCATTGTCATCAACACAGGCTGCAGCTGTGAAGTCTTCGGCTGAATCTGTGGTTAAATCTACATAATAACCAGATAGTAATCCAAACATATAATACACCCACCAAAGTGGTCTTCTTGCTGCCGGATTTTGCTCCAATACATTGGTAGTTATTAAATCGCTCATTCCATTGGCATTATGTGGCTCAAGGCAACCTTTTATATTTTGGGTTACACCAGTTCTGATGACGTTAGCCATACTTCTAGTCCAATCAGTTGGGTCCTTTGAACCAGCATTATTTTCTTCCCAAATAATATATTTGCCATTAGCTTCAGGATACTTTTCTTGATATCCTGCAATAACATTCTTCCATTCTTTCAATTGGCTATAGGTGACATATCTATCATTTACCCAATATTCGTGCCAGCATGGTCCTTCCACTGTAATATTGTTTTCACTTGCATATGGAATATAATAGTCTGGAATTCCTGCAAAGCCTACGGCACCAGGACCCACAGTTGGTATAAAATCGGGATATACCTCTCTTACTGCTTCCCAATTTCCCTTAAAGGTTTTCTCTGTTCCAGTCCAATACTCATTGGTTAAGTTGGCAAAATCAGGCTTCGCCCCATTATCCTTAAAATACTGAAGTACATCCTTGATATATTGTTTGAATCGTGCCTGCTGTTCATCATTCTTGGTCTGCTTATTCTCAAAAGTCTCTATGGGTGAGCCACTTGAGCTTGCCCAGGAAGGATTCATTCCCAACAACATATACCACTTATACCCAACCGACCTTACCCTCTTATATGCCTCCAAGTACCGCTGAAGAATACTTCCTTCATATACATAGTAAGACCCATCTAAATCTCCTATGGCTTGAAAGGTCTGCACTGGTATGGTCTCCCTGTTAAGGAGGGGGCCTAGTAAGGTCATTCTACTATCAGGAACATCATAGTTTGGGGTAAGAATATAACCAAAGGTGCTAGGGTTTACTGGGCCCTTTCTCATATCACAATCAACAGTTATTGTGGGGTTTTCTAGCACCGTTATAGTTGTTTCTGTAGTGAAATCTTGGGTCTTCGCTGAGATGATTGCGGTTCCAGCATTAACACCTGTAATTTCACCTGTCAACTTATCTACTATTGCAACTGATTGGTTAGATGAGCTATAGGTGATTACAGAACTTATAGGTGATTGCATTCCATTGGTATCTATTTGATAAACTGAAGTTTTTACAGTGTATTTTTCACTTACACTATAATTACTTCTTTGAAATACAATTCCATCTACTGATGGATTCTCATGAAAAGTCCACACTGATAACTTATCGAGGTTTATACAATCAGAATTATCATTCTCTGTAATAGCCATATAAGCTATGGTGTTTTTACCAGCTTTTAATTCTACTTTCTGTATATTCTCTAACCATACATCCCAATTAGGACTAATACTCTTAAATGGAATATGAATATTCTCCATTCCATTGATTGATAAACCCACGGTTCTATCTGAGCTCCAATTACCTGCTGCCCCTGCTGCATATCTTAAGGATATAAAATATACACCATCAGTAGGAACCTCTACTGTAAATGTGGTACAGGCAGTGGAGCTATCGTAATAGCCACTAACATACCCTTTTCCCGTATAACCTCTATTGGCTATCTCTGTCTTTGCC
>JAAYPG010000177.1 GCA_012519905.1 Clostridiales bacterium
CACCTGACCAGGTCAATTTAGAAACACAAGAGACAGAGGAGATTAAACCCTTAAAGCTTAATTCACTATCTGCTTTACTTATGGATGGTGAGAATAAGAGGGTGCTATATGAGCTAAATGGTTATGAGGAAATGCCCATGGCAAGCACTACAAAGATTATGACCTGTATTATAGCTCTGGAACAGGGTAATCTTAGTGATATTGTAACTGTGTCATCTTATGCAGCAAGAATGCCTGATGTCCAGCTAAATATTAGGGCTGGAGAACAATATTATCTAAAGGATTTGCTTTATTCATTAATGCTTGAAAGTCATAATGATGTGGCAGTGGCTATAGCAGAACACCTGGGAGGCTCTGTTGAGGGCTTTGCTACCATGATGAATGATAAAGCCAGACACTTAGAATGCTTTAATACAAATTTTGTGACCCCTAATGGTCTTGATGCAGAGGGACACTATACAACAGCCAGAGATTTAGCAGTTATATCAGCATATGCAATTCAGAATAAGGAGTTTATAGCTATAACAAATACCCCTTCCTATCAATTCAAGGAGCTTCAAAGGGGTAGAAGCTTTTCAGTAACCAATAAAAACAAATTCCTATATATGATGGATGGAGCGATTGGTATAAAGACTGGATTTACCGGTAAGGCTGGATATTGCTTTGTAGGAGCAATTAAAAAGCCAGATAGAACATTAATATCTGTAGTTCTAGGTTGCGGATGGCCACCAAATAAGAGCCTGAAGTGGACTGATACAAAGCGTCTAATGACATATGGAATAGATAATTATGAAAAGAAGCAGATCTTTGAAAAGGTAGATTTTGACCCTGTATTTGTAGATAAGGGGCAAACCAGCCATATTGGATTAACTGCTGAAGGAGATTTAAATTTGCTAGTTAGAAAAGATGAAAAGATAAGAATTGAATATGATCTTCCTAAGCTATTAGTTGCTCCCCAGGAGAAGGGTAATATTGTGGGGGTAGTAAATTACTATATAGATGATAAGCTTTATACCAGTATTCCTATCTATACTAGTGATGGAAGCAAAAAAATCAATTATAAATTTTGCTTTATGAGGATTTTCAAACTTTGGAGTCTGCAAGAATGAAATTCTCTTGATTAATTGATACTATTTTGTTATAAGTAAATTACAAGGTATATTTTTGTATATTTTGTATATTTTAAGCTTTAGCAAACACACTATAAACATGAAAAAACTTTAGGAAGAAGAGGTGCATTTATGGGTAAGAAAATTACTGATAAGGTTACTTGGGTTGGCAAGGTGGATTGGGAATTGAATTATTTTCACGGACATGAGTATTCAACTTCAAAGGGTTCCTCATACAATTCATATCTTATTAGAGATAAGAAGACTGTATTAATCGATACTGTTTGGCTTCCCTATGACCAAGAATTTGTATCTAACCTCAAGAAAGAAATTGATTTAAAGGAAATTGATTATATTATAGCCAATCATAATGAAATCGATCATAGCGGTGCCTTAGGAGAGCTTATGAGGGAGATACCCGAAACACCTATATATTGTACTGCTAATGGAGCAAAGATTATAAAAGGTCATTATCATCAGGACTGGAACTTTGTAACAGTTAAAACAGGAGATACCTTAAATATTGGAGAATCGACCCTTACCTTTGTAGAAGCACCTATGCTTCATTGGCCGGATTCTATGATGACCTATATGTCAGGTGAGAATATCCTATTTAGTAATGATGCCTTTGGTCAGCATTATGCAACAGAATCCTTATATAACGACAAAGTAGATAACTGCGAACTATTTGCAGAAGCAATAAAATACTATGCCAACATACTTACACCATTTAGTAGATTTGTAACTAAGAAGATAGAAGAGGTCTTAAGCTTCAATCTCCCCCTTAATTTAATATGCACTAGCCATGGAGTTATATGGAAGAATGAACCTGCACAAATTATTGAAAAATATATGGAGTGGGCTAATAATTATCAGGAAAACCAAATCACAATTATCTATGATACCATGTGGGAATCCACTAGAAAAATGGGTGAAGCAATAGCAAAAGGAATCATGGAGACTGACCCATCCGTAACTGTAAAGCTATTTAATGCCTCTAAGGAAGATAAGAATGATATAATTACTGAAATATTTAAATCAAAGGCTATATTAGTAGGCTGTCCCACAGTGAATAATGGCTTATTACACTCTATTGCTGGTATTTTAGAGATGGCTAAGGGCTTAAAATTCAAGAATAAAAAGGCGGCCGCCTTTGGTAGCTACGGTTGGAGTGGCGAATCAGTAAAACAGCTTACTGAAAAGCTCAAAGATGCTGGCTTCGAAGTTATAAATGATGGTATCAGGTCTTTATGGGTACCGGACTGCGATGAAGTTACAAAACTGGTTGATTACGGAAAATCATATGTAAGCATGCTAAAATAATTGCAGATCCCTAAGGGAAGTCTAAAAATAAATGGACACCTATATACCTACTAGCTCCTTAGTTTGGTATAGGGTGTCCCTTTGTTATATAAAACTCTATTAAAAGATACCATAAAATATTTATTTTAAAAAATCTGCAACTTTTTATAGAATATCTGTAACCTTTTTGCCCTCTAATTCGTTAATATAGTAGAAGTTATTGTTAAGCTTATACTAAAAAACGAAAAAAGGGTGAAAGATATGAAAATAATTATAAAGAGATATAAAACAAGTAAGTTTAGATGCTTTTTAACTGGGTTAGTATTTGCCTTGTTATCAGTACTATCTATATTATTATGTCTGCATTTGCTTATGGTTCATACCGCTTCAAGGTTTGTAATACTATTTCCATTTTGCTTTTCACTAATAAGTATGCTACTAGGTTGTATTTCAATGTTTAAACCAGCCACTGCTAGTAACTGAAAATAAGTAATAGTTAAAATCCAAAATATTTAAGACTATTATAATACGATATATCCTCTACCAGCCTCTTGAGAACCATTAAATCCTTAGGAAATCTTCCTGTTTCGACCATGGTTCCAAATACATCACATAGGATACGTCTAAAATATTCATGTCTTGTATAGGAGAGAAAGCTTCTGGAATCTGTAAGCATCCCTACAAAATTACTGACAAGACTTATACTTGACAGACTGGTAAGATGGTCCCGCATACCAAGCTCATTATCATTGAACCACCAAGCTGAGCCATGTTGAAGCTTACCTATTGCCCTATCATCCTGAAAGCACCCTATAACCGTATCAATAGCTACATTATCTATTGGGTTAAGAGAATAGAGGATGGTTTTTGGTAATTGATCGCTAATATCCAGAGCATTTAAAAAGTCTGCCAGCTGAGCAGAAGAGCTTCCACTATCATCTATACAATCATAGCCTGTATTTGGACCTAGGCTTTTATACATACGTTTATTGTTATCTCTTTTTACACCATAGTGTAGCTGCATTACCCAATTTAGTCTGTGATTTTCTTTACCTAAAAACAACAATAAGGCTGTCTTAAACTTTAAGATATCCTCCTTTGATAAAAGAGCTCCTTTTAAGCGTCTATCTATTATTTCCTCAATTTCCTCTGGGCTAGCAGGATAGTACATAACAAAATCCAAACCATGGTCAGAGGTCTTACATCCTACACTATCAAAGAATTCCATGCGATTTTTTAAGGCATCACATAGGGAGGAAAAACTATTGATATGGATATTACTTACATCTGAAAGCCTATCAAGATAAGCTAGAAAACCGTCCTTTTCAATATTGATTGCCTCATCAGGGCGAAAAGCGGGTAGTACCTTGGTTTCAAAGGATTTATCCTTAGCAATCTGTATGTGATATTCTAAGCTGTCAGCTGGATCATCTGTAGTACATAGGATTTTTACATTTGAATTACCAATAATTCCTCTAGCACTTAGGGCTGGATCCTTAAGCTTTTCATTACATAAGTCCCATACTTCCTGAGCAGTATCAGAGTTTAAAAGACCCTCATAATCAAAATATCTTTTCAGCTCTAAATGACTCCAATGGTATAGGGGGTTACCAATAGCAAGTTCCAATGTTTCTGCCCATTTTTGAAATTTATCCCTATCACTGGCATTTCCGGTTATATATTTTTCATCTATACCGTTAGCCCTCATTAAGCGCCATTTATAATGATCTCCACCTAGCCAAAGCTGAGTTATATTATCAAATCTTATATCCTCAGCTATTTCTTTTGGACTAATATGACAATGGTAATCCACTATGGGCATTTGCTTAGCATAATCATGATATAGGGTCTTGGCAGTGTCAGTAAATAATAGAAAATCCTCATCCATAAAAGGCTTCATAGTTCCTCCAATCTAATCACAGTAAAATTATTGTAGAATCATAGTAAATTATATATTTGAGACTAAACAAAGTCAACCTTCTCGGTTGACTTATATATCATTTAGTTTTATACTTTAGATTATTAAAATCTTATAAAAGTAAAGGAGCTGTAATATGGCAAAAGTAATAACTATGGGAGAAATCATGCTTCGTTTATCTACTCCTGGACATCAGAGATTTATACAGGCAGAAAGCTTTGATGTAAACTACGGAGGAGGGGAAGCCAATGTGGCTGTATCGTTAGCAAATTATGGACATGATGCTTATTTTGTTACTAAGGTTCCCAACAACCCTATCGGAGATAGTGCAATAGCCGCTCTTAGAAAATATAATGTTAATTGCGATCATATTGCTAAAGGTGGTGACCGATTAGGTATTTATTATCTAGAAACAGGAGCTTCTATGAGGGCTTCAAATGTAGTTTATGATAGAGCAGGTTCATCTATTGCCGAGGCCGATATCACAGATTTTAATTTTGATGAGATCTTTGAAGGTGCAGATTGGTTTCATTTTACAGGTATAACTCCTGCTATTAGTGATAAGGCTGCATATTTGACTGAAGAGGCCCTTAAGGCCGCAAAGAGAAAGAATTTGAGCGTATCAGTAGACTTAAACTATAGAAAAAAATTATGGTCTACGGAAAAAGCACAGGCTATAATGACAAAACTAATGCAATATGTTGATGTATGTATTGGAAACGAAGAGGATGCTGAAAAGGTACTGGGCTTTAAGCCAGGTAAAACTGATGTAACAAGCGGTGAGCTGGAACTGGCAGGGTATAAGGATATATTTGAGCAGATGATGAAAAAGTTCAACTTCAAATATGTAGTTAGCTCCTTGAGAGAGAGTTATTCCGCTTCAGACAATGGATGGTCAGCATGTATATATGATGGAAATGAATTTTATCAATCAAGGAAGTATGACATTAGAATAGTAGACCGTGTTGGTGGTGGCGATTCCTTTGCATCAGGGCTAATCTGTGGCCTTCTAGATGGAAAGTCCATGAAGGATGCATTGGAATTTGGAGTAGCCGCTTCAGCTCTAAAGCATACAATTCCTGGCGACTTTAATTTGGTAACAAGAGCAGAGGTGGATGCACTGGTAGGAGGAGATGCATCAGGAAGAGTTCAAAGATAATTTTTCGACTACCACATATTTTCTACTTGATTAGTATTAACGAGCCAAGTATGATTATAATGTTTAAAATTTGTATCATTTTGGAGGTTTAAGACATGAAAAAGATAAAAACAACTAATAAGCAACAAGAGAAAGCTCCTATGAAGGACAGCACAAAGATTCTTTTATATTCCTTGGCCGGACTTATATTATTGGCCATTATAGTATTAATATCAATTGAGAATCGTTCAGCTAATATTACAGTTCGAAACAAGTCTGATTATAAGCTTGAGTATATCAAGGCTTATTTTGTAGATACGGAAGGACGCATATCAGAAGATGATATAGTATTTGAGAATCTTGAAAGCGGTGATAAAGCAAAACTACCCTTAGATAAAATCGATTTGCTATATCGTGAGGCTAATCTTGAGCTACGCTTTAAATTTGAAGATAAGGACGAAATGTTTGTTGATTCAGGCTATTTCAACGATGTATTTGAGGGTCAGATCTCTATAGACTTTGATGATATAGATGATGATAGAGTAAATCTTAAGGTAAAAGCATCTACTGGCCTCCTACCTTCTCCTTATATTGATTGTAATGAAGAGCATATACTTAATCTAGCCACAGGGGAAGTAGAGGAATAGCAACAAACTTACAAAAAGGAGAAAATAATGATTAAATTATACGACAAGGGTGTATACCTGATAAATGGAGCTGAAATTATAGAAGATTCTCCAAATGCCGCCTTAGCTATATCACAAAACACAGGAATTGATAATATAAACAAGGATAAAGCCAAATCTGGAACAATGGCTTATAGGATACTAGAAAACCATAATACATCAAAGGATACTGATAGTCTAAAAATAAAGTTTGATAAGTTGATCTCCCATGACATTACCTATGTGGGAATTATTCAGACAGCCCGGGCAAGTGGCCTTGAGAGGTTTCCACTTCCCTACGTCCTAACAAATTGTCACAATAGTCTATGTGCTGTTGGTGGAACAATTAACGAAGATGACCATATGTTTGGACTATCTGCCGCGAAAAAATATGGTGGTATTTATGTGCCTGCCCATCAAGCAGTTATTCATCAATATGCAAGAGAAATGATGGCTGAAACAGGGAGCATGATCTTAGGCTCTGACAGCCATACAAGATACGGTGCCTTGGGTACCATGGCAGTCGGTGAGGGTGGACCTGAGCTTGTAAAGCAGCTTCTAGAAAAAACCTATGACATATCCAGGCCATCAGTGGTTGCTGTATACTTGACAGGCGCTCCTAGAAAAGGTGTAGGACCACAGGATATAGCTTTGGCTATTATTAAGGCAGTATTTGAAAATGGCTATGTAAATAATAAAGTAATGGAATTTGTTGGCGATGGTATCAAGAATCTAAGTATTGATTATAGGATGGGCATTGATGTTATGACTACCGAAACAACCTGCCTATCCTCTATATGGGTTACTGATGATACTGTGAAGGACTATTACGATATACATAATAGGTCAGAGGCCTTCAAGTATATAGAGCCTGAACAAGTAACATATTATGATGGAATGGTCTATGTGGACCTGTCCTTGATAAAGCCTATGATTGCCATGCCTTTTCATCCTAGCAATGCATATACCATAGACGAGCTTAACTCAAATCTTTATGATATTCTTGACGAAGTTGAGAAAAAAGCTCTTATTAGTCTAGATAATAAGGTCAAATATACTTTAAAGGATAAGATAAGAAATGGAAGACTCTATGTAGATCAGGGTACCATAGCAGGATGTGCTGGAGGAAGTTATGAAAACATCTGCGATGCTGCTGATATACTTAAGGATAGCTTTATTGGAAGAGATGAGTTTTCCTTAAGCGTATACCCTGCCAGTCAACCAATATTTATGGAGCTTGTAAATAACGGAGCCATCGCAAAACTTACTGCAGCTGGTGCCAGTATCCGTACTGCCTTTTGCGGTCCATGCTTTGGTGCTGGTGACACCCCAGCTAATAAGGGCTTAAGTATAAGACATACCACAAGAAACTTCCCTAACAGAGAGGGCTCTAAGATAACAAATGGACAAATTGCATCAGTAGCCCTTATGGATGCTAGGTCTATTGCTGCAACAGCTGCTAATCAGGGTTATTTGACATCAGCTGAGGATATTGATGTTAATTTTTCTAAGCCAAGGTATTTCTACGATAGTAGAATCTACGAAAACAGAGTATATAACGGAACAGATAAGGCCGACTCATCAGTTGAACTTAAGATGGGACCTGGAATAGTGGACTGGCCAAAGATGACAGAGCTAACAGATGACCTGATACTAAAGGTAGTGTCTGTTATTCATGACCCTGTTACTACTACAGACGAGTTGATTCCATCTGGAGAAACCTCCTCATATCGCTCTAACCCTTTAGGACTAGCTGAGTTTACCTTATCCAGAAAGGACCCTGAATATGTGGGCCGTGCAAAAGATGTTCAAAAAGCTGAAAAGGCCAGACTTGCTGGAGAGAGTATCACAGATACCACACCTGAATTAAACCAGGTCTATGAGTTAATCAGGGATAAGTTTAATATAATTCCAGAAGAGACTCAGATTGGAAGTACTATATATGCTGTAAAACCCGGAGATGGCTCGGCAAGAGAGCAGGCGGCCAGCTGTCAAAAGGTGCTGGGCGGATTTGCCAATATCGCCAAGGAATATGCTACAAAGCGCTATCGCTCAAATCTAATTAACTGGGGTATGCTACCCTTCGTATTAGATGGCGATCTTCCTTTTGAGAATGGTGATTATCTATTTATTAAGGATATTAAGGATGCAATCCAGAATAATAAATCTGAGATTAGGGCCTATGTAGTTACTAAAGAAATGAAGGAATTCACCCTATCCTTAGGTCAACTAACCGAGGATGAGAGAAGGATCATATTAAAGGGCTGTCTAATCAATTTTTACAGAAACTAAAAAGGTACTGTTGAAAGATAAGAAGTGGGAAATTATTTGCTTCCCTTAATGCACCACTAGAAGAAGAGTAGCTATGATTTTTAAGTCTTTACTTAATAAATCATAGCTACTCTTTTTAATTTCTATATAGGGCTTCTACATATACCCGCAGACTTTCGTCCTTTTCTAAGGCTGCCTTAGCCTTGTCATTTGTTGATTCTATGATTCCACTGACCACGCTATCCTGATCTCTTTCATCAAAATATGCTTTTAAGGTTTCATCCATTTCAGAATTAAATATCTGAAGATTTCCATCTGAATCTGTTATAAGATAGAACTTGTCCAATCGTGGCAAGGTGGTCTTAATATTTACATATTTTATCTCATAGTATACATAGACAATATAAGAGTTATCTTCATAGCTTTTTGTAACATAGCAAGTTGTGTCTCGGATATCATCTAGAAAGCGGGTTTCCTTCTTTAGGTCTAGTAAGGGGATAGTGTTTTCTGGATTAGTGGTCAAATTCTTAAGCAGGTCATAATCACAGGAATTCCATGCCACATAATAATCCTGGAAAAACTTATCAATTTCTTGATGCCCGCCCACAATTATGTCATATACAGGTAGTGGTGTGGGTGTAGGTTCAGGTGTTATAGTCTCATTAGCTAAAGCTAGACCTGCATTTGTGGTAGTATATGCATTTGCTAAGTCTGACCCTGAAATATCCTCGCTCTTATCTAAGTTATCCTCAGACCCCTCATAGGAACTGGCAACAAGCTCATTATCTCTGTTTAAAGTCTCTGCTACATCATCTTTATGATTAGCAGGATATAAGCCTCCAATGGTTAGTGTTATGCCGCCAAGTCCCATGCAGTATATAATTGTCATAAGAATTGATTTTTTCATATTATTAAGTTTCATTATAGCTCCTTAGGTATTATATTAATCCTACAGACCAATTTTAACTAATAATGGTGCAAAATACAAGTAAAATTTAATATTTTGTAATAATTCTGTAATATTTAATCATTATAATCACTACTTGTGATATTCAATGTAATATATTAGAATTATATATATGAACAAGCATAGATATTTATGTTAGCTTTTTATTAAATACTTATAGTCAGGAGAGAGGTTATGGCAACTATAATTGATGGTAAGAAGACTTCAACAGATATTAAAGATGAATTAAAGTTAAAGCTTATTGAGCTAAAAGAAAAGGGAATAGAGGTATGTCTCTGCGTTATTCAGGTAGGAGCAGATCCTGCCTCATCTATTTATGTAAATAATAAGAAAAAGGCTTGTGATTATGTGGGTATCAAATCCTTATCCTATGAACTTCCAGAGAACACTAGTCAGGAGCAGCTACTTGACCTTATATATAAGCTCAATGATGATAGCAAGGTACATGGTATACTTGTGCAACTTCCCCTTCCAAAGCATATTGACGAGGACAAAATCATAGAGGCTATCTCTCCAGACAAGGATGTGGATGGATTTCATCCCCAGAGCGTTGGAAGATTAAGCATAGGGCAAAAAGGATTTGTATCTTGTACGCCCGGCGGTGTTATACAGCTTCTAAAGAGATATAATATAGCCATAGAAGGAAAGGAATGTGTTATTGTCGGTAGAAGTAATATAGTTGGTAAGCCTATGGCCATGCTAATGCTTAGGGAAAATGCTACGGTTACCACCTGCCATTCCAGAACTAAAAATCTTTCTGAAATAACAAGAAGAGCAGATATCTTAATTGTTGCTATCGGAAAACCCAGATTCATTACAAAGGAATATGTTAAGGAGGGCGCTGTTGTTATAGATGTAGGAATGCATCGAGATGAAAACAATAAGCTTTGTGGGGACGTTGATTATGATGATGTCATCGACAGGGTAAGTGCTATAACTCCAGTTCCCGGGGGTGTAGGACCAATGACTATTGCAATGCTTATGCATAACTGTGTGGAAGCTGTATTGATGTAAATTAAACTTGTATAAGCTAGATTAAGCTGTTAGAATTATGGTGCCTGGCATCAGAGCCAGCACTTATGGTAGTAGATACCAAATACAATATAATGGAGCACAAATATGGACATATTTTTTGTATCATTAGGATGTGATAAAAATCTTGTTGATAGCGAGAACATGCTAGGCATCCTTCATGATAATGGTTACTCGATTACAGATAATGAAGAACAGGCAGATATAATAATAATCAACACCTGTTGCTTTATTCATGACGCCAAGGAAGAGAGCATTCAGGCTATTCTGGAGATGGCTAAATATAAAGAAGTTGGAAAGCTTAAGGCTTTAATCGTTACCGGTTGCCTAGCTGAGCGCTATAAGGATGAGATCCTAGAGGAGATTCCTGAGGTAGATGCCCTTCTGGGTACTGCTGCCTTTAATGAGATCTTACAGGTGGTTGAACAGGTCTTGGATGGTAATAAATACACACATTTTGCTGACCTTAAGGAATTACCTATAAGCAAATCTAAGAGGATTTTATCGACTGGAAGCCATTATTCTTATTTGAAAATTGCTGAAGGATGCGATAAGCATTGCACCTACTGCATTATACCAAAGGTTAGAGGAAACTATAGAAGCAGAACTATTGAGGAGCTTATAGACGAGGCTACATATCTTGCCTCACAGGGTGTCAAGGAACTAATCATAGTAGCACAGGAGACTACCCTATATGGGGTCGATTTATATGGTAAAAAGACCTTGCCAGAATTATTAAGACAGCTTTGTAATATATCTGGTATAGAATGGATAAGATTACTCTATTGCTATCCTGAAGAAATCACCAATGAACTGATAGAAACCATAAGATCCGAACCAAAGATATGTAATTACTTAGATATACCTATTCAGCATTGCTCTGACCGCATACTTAAGCTGATGGGAAGAAAAACTTCTAAGAATGATATCATTAACATTGTAAATAAGCTTAGAGAAGAAATACCCGATATAACCCTTAGAACAACTCTTATTACAGGTTTTCCTACAGAAACCGAAGAGGACCATAAGGAGCTATTGGAATTTATCGAAAAGTTTAGATTTGACCGCTTGGGTGTATTTACTTATTCAAAGGAGGAGGATACTCCCGCCGCACTCTTAAGACCACAGATTAATGCTAAAATAAAAAAACAAAGACAGAAGGAACTAATGGAGCTTCAGCAAGAAATCGTTTTTGAGCATTCATCCTCCCATATAGGACGTACCTTTGATGTTATAATTGAAGGAAGAATAGCAGATAAAGACCAGGTATATGTTGGAAGAACCTATATGGATGGACCGCAGGTTGATGGTTATATTTTCATTAGCTCTGAGGAGGAGCTTATGTCCGGTGATATCATAGAGGCTAAGGTTACCGGAGCAAATAATTACGATTTGATTGGAGAAATTGTGGAAGGAAGTGCAAAGAGATGAATTTGCCCAATAAAATAACAACAGTCCGAGTATTTATGATACCGGTATACTTGATATTCATGCTAGTAGAGCAGATACCCTATGGAAGATATATTGCTGGAGCTATCTTTACCATAGCAGCAATAACTGATGCTCTAGATGGATACATTGCCCGTAAGAATAACTTAATAACTAATTTTGGGAAATTCGTGGACCCTTTAGCAGATAAGCTCTTGGTCTGCTCGGCACTTATATGCTTTGTGGAATTTCATCAAATACCCAGCTGGATTGCCATTATAATAATTGCTAGAGAATTTATCGTAAGTGGTTTTCGCCTTATTGCATCAGATAAGGGAGTTGTTCTGGCTGCCGGCTGGTGGGGTAAGGTAAAGACAACTGTTCAAATAGTAATGAGTGTCATGCTTACAGTGGATTTAGATTTTACCTTTATTAATATACTCGAGCTTATATCAATATATCTTGCACTTGCATTAACCGTTATATCAATGATGGACTATCTAATAAGAAATAAAGAATTGATTTTCGGTAGGAATCAAAATTAATTGAGGGGATGCTAATTTATGACAGTAGAATTAATCAGTATAGGCACAGAGCTTCTTTTAGGTAATATTATCAATACAAATGCTAACTATTTATCAAGAAAATGTGCCCAGTTGGGCTTTTCTATGTATCACCAGGTTACCGTAGGAGATAATGAAGCCAGATTAAGCGAAGCTATTTCGGCTGGATTAGAGCGTTCAGATATTTTAATTCTTACAGGTGGCCTTGGTCCCACTACTGATGATATAACAAAGGAAACCCTTGCTAAGGTCCTTGGCAGAAAAATCATTATGGATGAGCATTCCAAAGAGAGGATTGAGTTCTATCTTAATCGAATTAATGATAGAAAAAAGATCTCTAAAATTACAGATAACAATTGGAAGCAGGCTCTTAAAATTGAAGACTCCATGGTTATAGACAATGCATATGGGACCGCTCCTGGCTATATAGTTGAGGATAGGGACAAAATAATCCTTCTTCTTCCTGGTCCCCCTTTTGAGATGATACCTATGTTTGAAAATAATATGCTGCCTTACCTAAAAAGATTTCAGGATAAGGTGCTTGTGTCCAAGATGATTAAAATATGCGGTATTGGTGAAAGTGCTGCAGAAACCATGGTAATTGACTTGATTGAAAAGCAAAAAAATCCTACAATTGCCCCATATGCAAAAGGAGGAGAGGTGCATTTTCGAATTACTGCTGAAGCAGAGAATGAGGAAGAAGCCTTAGAGCTTATAAGCCCCCTTATAAATGAAATGAAAATACGCTTCAAGGACAATATCTATACAACAAATGAAGAGGAGACCTTGGAAGAGGTCGTTCTAAATCTTTTGGCTAGTTATAAATTAACTCTAGTTACCGCAGAATCATGTACGGGAGGGCTCCTATCAGGTAGAATAGTCAATGTTCCAGGTGCTTCTGATACATTTATGGAAGGCTTTATTACTTATTCAAATGAAGCCAAAATGAAATACCTGGGTGTTAATTCAGAAACCTTAGATAAATTTGGAGCGGTAAGTGAAGAAACGGCAAAAGAGATGGCCATGGGTGCTGTTAGGGCATCCGGTTGTGATGTAGGACTAGCAGTTACAGGTATAGCCGGACCCGGAGGTGGTACAGAAACTAAGCCTGTTGGACTAGTCTATATATCCTGCTGTGTAGCTGGCAAATCTTTTGTTCAAGAAAGACATTTCAAAGGTAGTAGGGAAAAAATTAGAGAACATAGCCTTATTGCCGCTCTAGACTTATTGCGTAGAAGCATACTTGAACTATATGGATAAAAACACAAAATCGTTGGAATAATACCATAGAAATGACACAGTTGTAGTATATTATAGTATCAATAAATAGTTTGTTTGCAGGTTTCTAGAAAGGAGGTTATTATGAAACATTACAAAAAGAACTTAATATTGATATTTTTTTTCTTAAGTTTTATATTACTTACTGGATGTAGTAATTTTAGGCTAACAACATATAATGACAGCGATAAGAAGGAAAATTATATAGAAAAAAAGGACGATTCAAATAATATAGATGTATCTAGTAATGATGATTCAAAGGACATTGACGAAGAAAAATCTGATCAAACAGAGGATGACCCTACAGACAAGGTTGCTCCTACACCTACAGTAATACAACCTACTAAAAACATTGAATTACTAATATATGTGGTAAATAGCTCTACTGAATTGGATCCTGTTACAGCATTGGTTCCTGCCGATGTTGAAATCACACCTGAACTTATAGTAGATACTGTAGTGGATTCAATGGCAGACCAATCAATTGCTATTGGAATAGAAAGTGTTACCACTAAGGATGATACTGTTATAATTAGCTTTTATTCAGATCAGCCTCCCTTATCTAATATGGGTTCTGGCTTAGAAATCTCAATACTTGATGCCTTAGCGCAAAGTGTTACGGAGAATCTAGACGAATATAATAAAATTATATATCGTGTAGAGGGTGGTCCATACAGAAGCGGGCACATAGAGCTTGGAATAGATGAGATTTATTTCGAGGACTAGTGGCATTAACCAACTTTTCTTTTGGGATTAGTTAATATGAAATGTATGAACTTTAGGTAATTTCGATGCGGTGATCCTATTCGACAATTACCTAAATTTATGTTATTCTATAAAATAAAAAATGATATGGATGACAATTATGAAGACAATTTATGTAGTTGGAGGCGGAGCCTCTGGAATGTTAGCAGCTATATCAGCAGGCCGAAATGGCCATAAGGTGGTATTGCTAGAGAAGAATGAAAAGCTTGGTAAAAAACTCTATATTACAGGAAAGGGAAGATGTAATCTAACAAACGCCTGTGATAGAGATACTTTTTTCTCTAATGTTATGTCCAATTCCAAGTTCTTATATAAAGCATATCATCAATTTTCTATTGATAATACTATAGAATTTTTCGAACAGCTTGGCTTA
Source organism: Clostridiales bacterium (assembly GCA_012519905.1). GTDB lineage: Bacteria > Bacillota > Clostridia > Lachnospirales > Lachnospiraceae > Mobilitalea. The sequence continues at coordinate 14,810 of JAAYPG010000177.1, forward strand.
AAAACCAAGATAGAAAGAGGAAACCGAGTATTCCCTATATCGGACAAGTCCTCAGATGTCATATCAGTTCTAAGAAAAGAATTAGAAGCTTTAGGAGTAGATATTCGTTATCGAAGCGAAGTTGAGGAGATCATAACAAAAGATGGAAGCTTTCATGCTATTAAGCTAAACCATAGTAATGAGCTTCTCTATGGAGATGCTGTAATCGTGGCCACAGGTGGTCTTTCTTATCCTCTTACAGGCTCTACCGGGGATGGCTATAAATTTGCAGAAAGGTCCGGACATACAATAACTGACCTATCACCCTCCTTGGTCCCCCTATATGTCTCTGAGCCATATGTTAAGGAGCTGATGGGATTATCGCTTAAGAACATATCTATAACTGTTAGAGCAGGACAAAAGGAGATTTATAAGGATTTTGGTGAACTAGTATTTACGCATTTTGGTCTAAGTGGACCTGTTATCTTAAGTGCAAGTAGTCACATCATTCCTTATATGAAACGTAAAGAAAGGCTCACATTATCCATAGACCTAAAACCTGCCCTATCTAATCAACAGCTAGATGCAAGAATACTGAGAGATTTTGAGGAGTATAAGAATAAGCAATTTAAGAATTCTTTAAACCACCTATTGCCAAATAAACTAATAGATGTTATTATTCCTCTAAGTTATATAAAATCCGATAAGCAGGTGAATTCTATAACTAAGGAAGAAAGACAAAAGCTTGTTAATCTTCTTAAGAATTTGACTTTTAATATAACTAAGCTTGGGCCCTATAATCAAGCTGTTATTACCAAGGGTGGAGTAAGTACAAAAGAAATCAATCCCTCTACCATGGAATCCAAGCTAATTAAGAATATGTTTTTTGTTGGTGAGGTCCTTGACCTAGATGCACTTACAGGCGGTTTCAACCTTCAAATTGCCTGGTCTACTGGCTATCTGGCCGGGGAATCGGTTCAGTAAACTGAACCTTTGGGAAAAACACCAAAGCGTTTTTCTAATCAACCTAATTATATTATTTGGAGGCAGATGATGAAATATTATAGTATTGCCATAGATGGACCTGCCGGAGCAGGTAAAAGCACAATTGCAAAGAAGGTAGCTAAGCATATGAATTTTATCTATGTGGATACTGGTGCTATGTATAGAGCCTTAGCCTTGTATTTCATAAGAAATAATATTGCAGCTACTGATAAGGAAAAAATAGAAAATGCCTGTAACAATGCTGATGTTACGATAGAATACAAAGATGGTGAGCAACAGGTAATATTGAATGGTGAGAATGTTAGTAGTCTTATTCGCACCGAGGAGGTCGGTAATATGGCCAGCGCATCCTCTGTATATCCCGCTGTTCGCTTAAAGCTTGTAGAGCTTCAAAGAAGCCTTGCAAAGAAGGCGAATGTAGTAATGGATGGTAGAGAAATAGGAACCTTTGTGCTACCTGATGCTGACCTAAAAATATACCTGACTGCAGGCAGTATGGAAAGAGCAAGAAGAAGATTTCTTGAACTTAAAGAAAGAGGTATAGAAGCTGATATCAATGAAATAGAAAAAGACATCATTGAACGTGATAGCCGAGATATGAATAGAGAATTCGCTCCTCTGAAACAAGCTGAGGATGCCATATTAATAGATTCATCTAATCTAACTATAGATGAGGTGGCAGAGAAAATTTTAAATTTTATCAAAAATTAAGGGGCTGAAATATTGAATATAAATATAGCTAAAAGCTCTGGTTTTTGCTTTGGAGTACAGCGGGCAGTTGATCTTGTATATGAAGAAATAAATACCGGTGGCAACATCTATACTTATGGTGATATAATCCATAATGAGCTGGTTGTGGACGATCTTAGGAGTAAAGGTGTAAAGGTTATAAATACTCCTGAAGAATTAAAAGGATTACCCAAGGGAACAATAATTA
>JAAYPG010000178.1 GCA_012519905.1 Clostridiales bacterium
GGGGGTACATAGTAACCTCCTGAATATAATTATGAAACAGTCCCTATTTGTATATATGAATTAAAAACTTAATTGATTGTTACCTTATATAGCTTGGCTCCATGTACAGGTACATTTACTTCAATATATCTATCATTAGCTTCAAGTATTTCATTGGTCCACAGCTCGTCTAATTTATAGCTCTTAGAACAGTCCAAATCAAGCTCTTGTAGATCCACCTTAATAGCTCGCTCTTGGTCACTTAAATTAAATACTGCTAGATAATAAGCTTCTTCTTCAGTGTCTTTTGAGAACCATATGGCCTGCTCTTTATCCCTCATAATCTGTTTTGCACCAGCTGAATGACTAATAAGCCTTAATACTCTCTTGTTAGTAATCAGATCAAGTGTCCATTGATCCAACTTTGTAAGCTCTGCTCCTAGCATAAGCGGAGAACGGAAGATAGACCACAGGGTCATCATGGTTATTTGCTCATCCTTAGTGAATCTTGTGTATCGCTCATTTCCAAAGCCCTTACCTACATAACCAAGGGGTAGCATGTCACAATCCGGATAGCAGCCTTCAGAAACATGGTTTTGCCATAATTCACATCGCTCAAACATATTTAATAATAAAGGCCAGCTATCCCAGAAATCATCTGTAATTCGCCACATGTTGGCGTATTTCTCATAATGCCAAGCTTTATTAATAAGTGCAGGACCCGGTGATAGACTAAGAACCATAGGACGTCCTGAGTTTTGTATTGCTTTCTGTAGCATTTCAGTTTCTTTCTCAGCCGATGGCATATCATGTCTACAGATGTCATCACATTTAATAAAGTCTACACCCCACTGGGCGTACAGTTCAAAAATAGAATTATAATACTCCTGTGCCCCTTCTCTATCCGGTTCTAGTCCATACATATCCGGATTCCACCAACAGATAGAGTTTGGATTGGCTATTTCATTGGCCGTCTTATCTGAACCAAGTATCTTCATATGGTTATGGGCTGCAATCCTTGGGATTCCCCTCATAATGTGAATACCAAACTTAAGCCCTAGGCTATGGATATAATCAGCCAAAGGTTTAAAGCCTTTTCCATTTACTGAGGATGGAAAACGGTCTGGACAAGGAAGTAGCCTTGAATACTCATCTAGCTCCACCTTCCAGAAGGGTATATATTGATATCTATCTCTTTGACTACCTGCATCATAGGCATACCATTGAATATCAACCACTATATACTCCCATCCAAATTCCTTCATATGTGCGGCCATAAAATCAGCATTGGCCTTAATCTGCTCCTCATTCACTGTAGTATCATAATAATCATAGCTATTCCAACCCATGGGTGGTGTAGGTGCAAACTTATTCTTATTCATTGTCGTCCCTCCTATAGTAATATTTTGATACATATAATCATAGCTTGAGTTTTCCTCTATAAATGTTATTATATTACTTATATAGAGCCGCTACAAGGGTATTAAAATGATGGAAGGAGTAATTTTTTGATGCACCTGGAATTAGGAAACCATGTTGTATTTAATACAGATTCTATTGCAGAGCAATCCTTATGTATAAAGGATTTAGGTGTAGAATTAAGACAAAATAAAAGTTATTACTTTGATAATCTTGCTAGAGATTATCAGGGCTATCTATTTCAATATACCTTGGATGGTTACGGGATATATGAGTCCAAAGGAGATAAACACATACTATCCCCGGGAAAGGCCTTCTTCATATCCTTTCCCGAGGATAGTAGATACTACTTCAAGCAAGACCTAGATGCCTCTAATCACTACTGGAGGTTCTTCTATATTCATTTTACAGGCCCCGCAGTGGAGCCCTTTTATAATCGTATCCGCCATATAGCTGGCCCGGTTATAGATCTCGGTGTAGATAATATGTTAGTAAGCGCTTTCAGCAATATATATAATACCCTTCAAAGCAAAAAGCAACTAGACCGTTACATGGGTAGTGAATGGCTATATAGATTTCTTATTGCCTTGCTTAGAAATGCTGAACTCCCATCATCAAGAAAAACAAGCCCCCATGTTACCATAGCTAAAGACTGGATGAAAAATAATTATACAAAACCAATGAATCTTGAGGATATGGGCCCTGAAATCGGTGTGTCCTATGCTCATCTGACTCGTCTCTTTTATAAGGAGCACGGAATCACACCGGTTCAATATCTAACTCAAATTAGACTCGAACTAGGGATACAGCTCCTATTAAATACAAATCAATCTATAAAATCAATTGCAGAACAATGTGGTTTTGTTTCTGCTAATTATTTTACCAAGGTTTTCAAAAAGGCAATACATATAACACCAAGTGAATATCGTCGTCAGCATAA
>JAAYPG010000179.1 GCA_012519905.1 Clostridiales bacterium
CAGCCTCAATCTTAAGATTGATATTCTTAAGAATCGGTTTATGAGGCTCGTAACCAAAGGTCACATTCTTCAGTTCGATATTACCTTCCATAGTTCTCATTCTGACAGCATCCGGCTTCTCCCTAAGCTCCGGAATCGCATCAATGATTTCAAACATTCTCTGTGCACTATTCATGCTGTCACTGAACCACCTAAAGGCATAGGACATAAAGTCCAAGGGTCCGTTCAGCTGCTGTACATAACCAGTGAAGGTAATCAAAATACCCAGCTCCATGTGTGACCGGTTTAAAAGAAGATAGGCACCAAAGCCCCAGACTATGATCATGGCTATATTCTCAAATATTACATATAGTGCAAAGAATTTATTATCAAAGTTAACTAAGGACATCTCGGCACTTCGTACTCTTTGATTGTTTTTTTCAAAACGTCTTAGCTCACTCTCCTGCTGACCAAATGCTTTCACTACACGTGCCCCCGTTAGATTATCATTTAAACGGGAATTCAGGCTTCGCTCAGCCCTATGTCTTCTCCCATAAAAATGCCACAGCTTGGGCATCATCTTAAAGCTGATAGTAAAGATGATTGGAACAAAGATTAGAGCAGCAAGGGCAAGTCTCCAGTTCATTCTAAACATAACTATGGCCGTAGCTGTAATCGTCAGTATATTTATCATCAAATAAGGTAATCCATCGATAAAGAAACCTGTCACTCGCTCTGCATCCCTTAAAACACGAGTCATCAAGCCTCCTGTCTGTCTACTATTAAAAAACTGATTGATAGTTCTCCCATTGTTTGAAATACCTGAGATTTCATTTTCATAACAATCTTTGGAACAATCGTAGCTGTCAATACACCCTGGATAATACCAAGAATCTGTATGGTTATTTTAGTTAAAAACATAATCAGTATGACTAGGCCCAGTGCAATTATATAATTTATACCGGGGATACCCAGTGACTCCAGGAATTCAGAGTTCTTAGACAGGACCTTGTCATATAGTATTTTACCGCTCAGGTAAGGCCATACCAGATTAAGTGCTGCGGTAACAATATAGCATAGAATCATTAGGATAATTTTTGGAGCAAATGGCTTGAAATAAGTTAAAATACGAACAAAAACAGATTTTTTATCCATACATTTCGGACAAATCTTTCGTTCCTTGTCCGGATACATGGATCCACATTTTGGACAATATTCTTCTTCCTCCTCTGTCTTCATTACCTCTTCGGTTAGCTCACCATCCCCCTTCAAGATGCCGAACAGCTTAACAATATGTAATACAGCTCCTATCATCATATTTGTAAAGGCAGCCAATTGTATATCCGGTCCCGATTCAGACTCTTCATTCTTCGCTGAATAGTATAGAACCCCTCCACTAATGGAACGAATCACCTCTAAGTTCTCGATCTCCTTTAAGGATACAAATTTAGCAGCCCAGTTCTTTTCTCTGCCCATATGGAGTTCATTCTTACTGCCAACTCCCTTAAACTGATAAACTTCCGACTTATCCGGTTCTGATCTGAGTATGATAATCTTATGCTGTGTCAGAATTATATAGCCCCTTGCAAATTCACCCTCCAAAGTCATGTCCGTATTCGCATAAGTAATAATATCCTCACTCTTTACCTGATAGCCTGATAAAAATTTTAATACCCCTGATGGCAACTTTTTCTTTACGTCCATAATATTCTCCTCACATAATACAGTAAAAACAAGTGAACCTCTCATATATTACCATATACGAACAGATGTTTCAATCAAAATTCATCAAAATAATCATATTAGAGTAGAAATATTTTGATATATTATACAATTTAGATAAATAAGCTATGGTATATTTATAGTAAAAATACTATAATTGAAGTATAAAATGTGGAGGTGATGACATGCGTGTATTATTTATAGGTGGTACGGGAACGATTAGTACTTCCATTTCCCGTAAACTTGCTGAGAATGGCTGTGATCTATACCTGTTAAATCGAGGAACACGAAATAACCAGCTTCCCTCAAATATTAATTTTATTGAGGCTGATATTAGTGATGAGGCTGATGTGTCAAAGAAGCTTGAAGGTATGACTTTCGATGTAGTATGTGATTTCATCGGTTTCGTTCCCGAGCAGCTGGAGCGGGATTTTAGACTCTTTAATAATAAAACCAAGCAATTTATCTACATCAGTTCTGCCTCAGCTTATCATAAACCAGTAAGAAACCCTATTATCACTGAGGGTACAAGCCTTGCTAATCCCTACTGGAAATACTCTCGTAATAAGATTGCTTGTGAGGATTTCCTTATGAGAATGTATCGAGAACATGGATTTCCTGTAACTATTATCCGACCAAGTCATACCTACTGTGAGCGATCCGTACCTCTTGGTATTCATGGCAGACACGGTTCCTGGCAAGTCATTATGCGAATGTTATCAGGTAAGCCGATTATAGTTCATGGCGACGGTACCTCCCTGTGGACTATGACTCATAGCGATGACTTTGCCAAAGGCTTCATAGGGCTGATGGGTAATCCAGCGGCAATAGGAGAAGCCTTTCATATTACATCCGATGAATCCCTTACTTGGAATCAGGTATATGAGATTATCGCTAATTGTCTAGATGTACCTTATAAGCCTTATTATGTCGCTTCTGATTATCTTGCAAAGATAGCTCCCGATGATTATGATTTAATGGGTGGATTGATCGGCGATAAGTCAAATACCGTTATATTTGACAATAGCAAATTAAAAAGAGTAGTTCCCGGCTATCAAGCAACTATCAGATTTGAACAAGGAATAAGAAAAACCTTGGATTATATTCTTTCTCACGAGGAATACCAGACCTTAGATGAAGAATTTGATCGCTGGTGCGATAAGGTCATAGATGTTTTAGAAAGAGCAAAAAAAGATATATTATTAGACTGACATATATGTAAAAATAAAAAGCCTTCTCTGTACTTTAGTTAAAGCTATTACAGAAAGGCTTTTTACTTTCTAATCACTAGGACTTGATAGCCCTATTAACACTAAAATCTGTTATTCCATTCACCACATTCATCATGATGCTGATGTTCTTTACATTGTTTCTAAAATCTTTGCAACTGGCTCAAACCAATCGCCATCGAAAAGCTCTATCATACCCTTGTCACATGCAGCTGAAATTTTCGGGTCAATAGGTAATTTAGCAAGCACTTTTAAATTATGTTTATTCGCAATTTCATCAATATGGCTTTCACCAAATATCTTATAGTCTTTACCATTATCAGGACATTTAAAATATGACATATTCTCAACCAGACCAATAATGGGGATATTCATCATCTCGGCCATTTTAACAGCCTTTGATATAATCATGGATACAAGTTCCTGTGGAGATGTCACAATGATAATTCCATCAACAGCAATTGATTGAAATACTGTAAGGGGAACATCGCCGGTGCCCGGTGGCATATCTATAAACATAAAATCCACATCATTCCATATAACATCTGTCCAAAACTGCTTGACGGTACCTGCAATGATTGGCCCTCTCCATACGACAGGATCGGTATCGTTTTCTAAAAGCAAATTAACAGACATAATGTCAATACCGGTCTTAGTTTTAACAGGTAATAAACCGAACTCATTGCCTTTGGCTTTTTCTCTGATACCAAATGCTTTAGGAATAGAAGGTCCAGTAATATCCGCATCCAAAATAGCGGTTTGATAGCCCTTTCTCTTCATTGTAACTGCAAGCATTGAGGTAACAAGTGATTTACCGACACCACCTTTACCACTGACAATACCAATAACTTTTTTTACACTGCTCATCTTATGTAGCTTCTCGGAGAAATCTGTTTTTTGTTCCTGTCTTTCTGCGCAGTCCTCCGAACAACTGCTACAGCTTTGATTGCAATTTTCGCTCATACTCTTACTCCTTTTAATTTAGATTGTAATCTAGCATACTATGGGCTCCCACGCCTATGCCTATAGCATCCACGACCGCAACCATTTAGTCCTTCACAAAGCCGATATTCGCCACCCTCAATCAATAGCACCTTTCCATTTACTAAAGCTTCAGCCAGCTTTTTTCTGGCCTCCACATAAATGCCTTGAACAGTACTGCGAGCAATATTCATTTGCCTAGCACACTCTTCTTGTGTAAAGCCCTCCAAATCTATAAGTCTTATGGCTTCATACTCGTCTACAGTCATCTTCAGATAATTTTCTGCGTCGGCTGGTAAATCAAGAGGCCCGAATTTACTACTCTCGGGTAAACAGCAAACTTTTCTCCATTTAATTGGTCTTGCCATAATATATCACCTCCTTAGGTTTTCGGCATATGCCATCTATTCTTATTATACACAGTTTATGGTATATGTCAATAACTTTCGAAAATACTAAGTAGGTTTACCAAAACAGATGGTTTCTACAGTACTGTAGATTTAGTCTAGAAATAACAAGGTTTGGGATTCTCCTATTCCTTATTTTTATATGCAATGGCATCAATCTGAACATGCAAACCATCCGGTCCACCAGTATGAGCAAACTCAGTTTGAATCGTTTTTCTTGCTGGGTATACTCCATCAAATCTTTCCTTAAACACCTTTTCCATAATGGGAATATTCCAGGCGTCCTTAAGTAATACATCCACTTTAACCACATCACGCAAAGACATATTTACTTTTCTTAAACGGTTCTCCATATCATTTAGTGCACCATGTACCTGTTCTTCAATTGTGCCTCCTACATTTCCTACACAGAAGCTAAGAAAGACAAAACCTCCTGCTTCTACTATCTCCGAATAAGCATATTCTTCATTAACATCTAATCTGATAATGCTATTCATAATTTCTCCTCCTTTTTTATAATTATATTTGTATATGAGTCCTTACATGGAACAGACAAATACCTTGCAAAATCCTTGATTGAACTATGAATTTGATCTAACATCACATCTGTGACCTTAATCCCAGGTTCCCACCACCAGTTTTTAATCATAAATGGTTCGTCTTTTTTACTCTTACATGGTTCAAACCTGGCAATCAGTTTTGTCCCATATAGAACTGGCAGAACGTAATATCCATATTTACGCTTATCAACAGGTGTATATACTTCCCATCGATAATCAAAGTTGAATATTTTATTAATCATATCTCTATCCCATAACATATTATCAAGAGGCGCTAAAAATTTGACATGCCCCTTGTTCGGATAATTAAAATAGCATTCCGCTTCGTATGGAAAATAAAATGGTGTATCAATTCCTTCGATATAGACCACCTGTAGTTTCTTTTTATCCACAAGATGGTTTATTACTTTTTCTCTCGTATTCTTATCGGATAAATAATGGCCTTGCCATGCGCCCCCTCTTTTATCCCATAGCAGTCCCACACATTGTATTCTGCGCTTGATATACCATTCAAGGAATTCTTCATCCTCTAAAAAGTTGTCCCCCTTCAAAAGCTCCTTTGGTATTATATTTTCAGTAAAGTCGTAATACTTCTGCGTCCCTTTTTTATCTTTTATAGCTAACTCTCCCCTGCTATATAAGTAATCTAAGGCTGCGCTTGATAGCTTTTTATGTCCCCATCTACTTACTCTACTCTCTCCAATTGATAAATCCTTGCTAGAGGTCATACCATTTTTCCTAATATAATCTCTTACCTCTTCCAATATATTTAAAGCATCTAACTGTCCTCTATATGCCAATGTGGCTTTTGCACGTTCTACATTTGCCTTTCTAATTCTAGTAAAACTCGTATATTCATTTGTTTCATAAATACACATTTCTTTATCAAATCCATCAATTAATTTATGCTGGCGGTATAGTAAATCATATAGCATATAAGGCTCATAGGCCCTTACTCGTGATTGTAACACCAAGTCCGCATTACGACCTACCACATTAAGTGGATCATATTGTATGCTTTTTATTTGCCGAAAACATTGAATTATCCCATCTATCCCTCTATATTCTTTTACTTCATTTAGGTTGTGATAATTCACCAGAAAGCTCCTTGCTTCTTCTAATGA
>JAAYPG010000024.1 GCA_012519905.1 Clostridiales bacterium
GGGTTATTGGGATGATAATTGGCGTTCCTGTCGGAATGGTTGTGGTGAACTTATACAGGATAGGAATGTTTGATAGGCTAATTAAAGGATTTAAGATTATACTACACGACTTGAATGAATTTAGAAAATTTTAAATAATTATGCATTACCATTTACAACCAATAAGTTTAGTGGTATGATATAGTAGAAAAATTAACAAAGTGTCAAGGGTTTAGAGTTGAGGAGTATTAAAATGATAAGTAACAGATTTGAGATGACCGACGGGGGTGTTATTACCTCGGACGAAATAAGGGAAATACTTGAAAAGTATCGTATAGGAAAGAAACCATTAGCGAAACTGCTTGGCTGGGGAGAGACAACAATTATTCGCTATATGGAGGGTGATATTCCTACTAAGGAATACTCAATTAAGCTAAAAACCATACTGGCTAGCCCAGAATATTATTATGAATTATTAATGAAAAGACAGGATTGTTTGACTAATGTTGCATTCAAAAAGAGTAAAAATGCAGTTCTTAAGAATATAATGGCCACTAAAATATATGCTGCATCATATTACATTATTAATATGAATGATGCTGAGATATGTCCTAGTTTTATTCAGTATCTACTTTATTATACTCAGGTATTTTCTCTGGCCTTATATAATAAGGAGATGTTTGAAGAGGATTATAGTATAAATAATGAACAGATGCCATATCTTAAGCTGTATAACAACATGAAGCGTTGTGGTATTTTTATGCTAGAAATGGGAGATGATTACCTTTCTGAGCAGGAGAAAGAGTTAATTGATGCAGTTCAAGATGCATTTTCATGGTATGGGCCAAGGGCCTTTTGTACATTAATGAGTATGGAACGGTCGGCCCTAAAGATATCTAGAGATAGATACAATAAAAAAATAATCTCTAAGGAAAACCTTAAAGAATATTTTCAGGATATATGTAAGCGATATAAGATCGAAGGAATCAAGGACATCAATAAGTATCCGGATCAGCGTTTAAAAGAGTTTCGGAGTTCATTGGTACCGGGTACTGGCTGAGGATAAACCAGGGGTGGTAATATAGGTACCGGGTACCAGCTTGGGTTGGCAAAAATTCGGTACCAGCTACCAGTTGAGGCATAAGCTTAGGGTTGGCAAAAATTTGGTACCAGGTACCAGCTGAGGGATAAGCTTAGGGTTGGTACCTGGTACCAAATTATAGGTACCAATTTTTATTTATTTTTCCGACTACGCATTCGCTTCGTAGGATCAAGTATTTTCTTACGAATTCTAAGGTTCTTAGGTGTTACTTCCAAGAGCTCATCTGTTTCTATGAATTCTAAGGCCTGTTCCAGACTAAAAACTCTGGGAGGAGAAAGTCGTAAGGCATCATCGGAGCCTGAAGCTCTGGTGTTGGTAAGCTGCTTCCTCTTACATACATTTATCTCCATATCCTCTGACTTGGGGTTCTGGCCAATAACCATACCAGAATAAACTTTGACACCGGGGCCTATGAATAGGACTCCACGCTCTTGTGCATTATATAAACCATATGTGATACTTTCTCCGGTCTCAAATGCTATAAGGCTACCAGTCTTTCTATACTGAATATCTCCTTTATAAGGACCATACCCCTCAAAGGTAGTATTCATAATTCCTGTTCCCTTAGTATCTGTCATAAATTCTCCTCGATATCCAATTAATCCTCTTGCTGGTATCGAGAACTCTAATCGGGTGCTGCCTGTACCAGGAGAGCGAATATCTAGCAATTCTCCTTTTCGCTGTCCTAGCTTTTCAATTACTATACCAGTAGCATCTTCAGGGACATCAATGAGAACCCGTTCCATAGGCTCAAGCTTCTTGCCATTTGAATCCACTTTAAAAAGCACTTCTGCCTTACTAACAGAGAATTCATATCCTTCTCTTCTCATGTTCTCTATTAGAACTGAAAGATGAAGCTCTCCACGGCCGGATACTTTAAAGCTTTCAGTTGTATCCGTCTCCTCAACTCGAAGGCTGACGTCAGTATTTAATTCTCTGAATAAGCGCTCACGCAAATGTCTGGAGGTTACATATTTACCCTCAGTACCTGCGAAGGGACTATCATTTACATTAAAGTACATGGCTATGGTTGGCTCAGATATTTTCTGAAAAGGTAGAGGCTCAGGGTTATCAGGAGAGCATATGGTATCTCCAATATGAAGATCGGCAATTCCAGATATGGCTACGATAGAGCCTGGGGTAGCTTCAGTTACCTCTACACGCTTTAATCCATCAAACTCATATAGTTTACTTATTTTAACACGATTACTCTGATCAGGGTCATGGGCATTAACTATTACTACATCATCATTGACATGAATAGTCCCACGATCTACCTTGCCAATACCAATTCGGCCTACATATTCGTTATAGTCTATTGTGCTTATAAGAACCTGAGTGCTCCCATCGGGATCCCCTTCAGGCGCTGGAATATAGTTAACGATAATATCAAAAAGCTCCTGCATATCGGTGACTTCTTTATCAAGAGACAAGGATGCTACCCCAGTCTTTGCAGAAGCAAATACAAAGGGGCAATCTAATTGCTTATCATCTGCATCAAGCTCAAGTAATAGTTCAAGCACCTCGTCAATTACTTCTTTAGGTCTAGCCTCAGGCCTATCAATCTTATTGATACATACTATAACAGGTAGAGAAAGCTCTAGTGCATTTTTCAGTACAAATTTAGTCTGTGGCATAGGTCCCTCAAAGGCATCCACAACTAGGATAACTCCGTTAACCATTTTAAGAACTCGTTCAACCTCACCACCAAAATCAGCATGACCTGGTGTGTCAATAATATTTATTTTTATTCCTTTATAAGTGACAGCGGTATTCTTAGACAGAATAGTAATGCCTCGCTCTCTTTCTATATCATTTGAATCCATTACACGATCCATAACGTTTTGATTAGAACGAAATACTCCGCTTTGCTTTAATAACTCGTCTACCAGGGTGGTCTTTCCATGGTCGACATGAGCGATTATGGCGATGTTTCTTATATCCTCTCGCTTCATGTATACTTACCTTCTTTCATTTATACCTTAATTTATATTTACAGGTTCTTTTGTATGTTTTATTTTATATAGCTTCTATTTACGTCCATACAATACAACTTTCTCATTGTATCAGAGTCATCTAGAATAATCAACTTTTGATTAGGAATTATACATAATTTTTTGAAATAAATTTGTATATAATAACAAATTATGGTTAAAATTATGATATATGTAAATTTTTACTTCTAAAATATGGGTTTTTGCATATATATATCATAGGTGAATGAAGGCTGTTACGAAAAGCAGATAAATTTACCCCACATTTTAGAGCGTAGTGGCGTGAAAAGATACGTCCACTTAAGAAGGGAGAGGTACGATATGACGGATAAAGTATTTGATAACAATCAAGTAAGTGTTGCAGGAGAGGTAGCAAGTGAATTTACTTATAGCCATGATGTATTTGGCGAGGGATTTTATGTTA
>JAAYPG010000025.1 GCA_012519905.1 Clostridiales bacterium
TATAATATAAGAAAAAATCAGCATTAACATCATTTAATGGATACCAAGGAAACTTAGAGAAATAAGTATTGGTTTGCTTTAATTTTGTGATAAAGGGTAGAACTGACATTACAAATATAATTGGTGCTAATAGCCAATAGCTTGTATCTTTAGAAGCTATGATACCCTTGTTTTTTTTGTTACTGTATGATTTCTGCTTAGAACGGTGTTTTTTACTATAAGACATGATATATTACTCCTTCGATTGACCTTATATGGAATGATATTTGCATATTTTTGTAGACTAATTATACACCAAATAAGTTAATTGGACAAGGCTTACTACTTCTGCATCAAGTCCTTAACCTGAGGAATTCTACAGAGTATAGGATAGAGCATTAGCGACAATATTATTCCGAATAGATTCTGGACTAAATTTAAGGGAATCCCGGAGAGAGCGCCTCCAATATCATACATAAAATATTCGACTGTAAAGTAGCCAATAGTTACTATAATACCACCAAATACCCCAGCTAGAACAACGGAATATAGTTTTCTTTTTAGCTTTCTGTAAACTACTGAGGCTATGACAGCTGTTAAAGCCTTAATAATAAATGTTGCAACAGCAAATTGTGGATATCCGGCTAGTATATCGGCTAATAAGGACCCGATACCTGCTGATAGGGCACCATTTATTGGTCCTAGGATTATACCTGAAAGTATAACAAAGGAGTCACCGGGATGGATATAGCCGGTAGGTGAGGGAATCCTTATGGAATAGGTTGCAAAGCAGGTTAATGCAGCCATTAATGCTGAGGTTATCAACTTCTTTAGTTGGTCATTCTTCATTATATTATGCCTCCCCAGTTATGTATTTGTTTTGATTAAATGAAATCATAGCACACTAAAGATTTCTTTACAACAGGTAAATTACCAATTTTATGTCATTTCTTAATCATAGTGCTTATGATCTTGTCTAAAGAGTTTGACACTGGGGAATACTTATAATATAATTTGGTAAATGCAAATGAGTTGCAATTAGTAATACAGATTGTAAGAGATAAGAATGGAGAGCTAGAATGAAGAAAAAACTTAATATATTAGCCATTATAATGGTAGTAATAGTTTTAGTAGTGTTTATCACTTCCTTATATATTAGTAGAAATAATAAGGAAGCAACAGATATAGAGGATGATAAGATAAGGGTGGTAACCTCCTTCTACCCCACCTATATTCTGACAACGAATCTTACTGATGGCATATCTGATATTAGAGTAGATAGTCTGACCGATCTTAGTGCCGGATGTCTGCATGATTATCAGCTAACCACCAATGACATGAGGTTATTATCCAATGCTCATGTTTTTATAATAAACGGCGGTGGTATGGAGGAATATCTTGAGGAGGTAGTAGATAGCTTCCCAGAGCTTGAGGTTATTGATCTTAGTAAGGGTATAGTTTTCTTAGAGAGTGAGGTTCATGAGGGAGGGGATAACCCCCATGTTTGGCTTGATCCTGAGCTCTATATGATACAGATTGAAAATGCCAGAGAGGGATTAGAGACTTTTATTAGAAATAAGGGAAATATAAAAGATAATATTAATAATGATGGCAAGGATGAAAGTGGTTATAATGAATATAATAAAGAAATAATAGACCACTTAAATGCCAATGCATCTGCCTATCTTGATGATGTAGCTGTACTTGCTGATGATATGAATCTTATGCTTAATACTGTTAATGATATGGTACAGCATAATAATATCAGTAACAAGGTAGTGGTTTTTCATGATTCCTTTGCCTATCTATCTACTAAGGCAGGGCTTGAGGTAGCATATACGGTAGAGGTAGACGAGGACCACCCATTAAGTGCTGGAGAGATTGCTGAAATTATTGATGCTATAAGGGATGAAAATATATCTTATCTATTCACAGAAGAGCAGTATGATGATAGCATATCTGATCGGATTAAGGACGAAACAGATGCTGAGGTATATATTATTGATTCTGCAGTAACTGGTGATGTGGCTAAGGATTCTTATATTAAGGCAATGAGAAGAAACATTGAGACTCTAAAAAAAGCATTTGAAGGGTAAGAATTTTGATGCTATTAACAAAAAGGGTTCAACTCAGGAATAGTTTTTCAAGGCTGAACCATTGGGAGGATGTATAATGCTACATAATAAAAAATCAGGTCAACAAAGTAGGAGACAAGCTACTGATGGCCACAACAATGATTCGGCCTGTGGTCTTCATTGTATTAAGGTGAATGATTTAACTGTCCATGCTGGGGATCAAACCATCATTGATAAGGTTAATCTTCATATTCATTGCGGAAGGGTCACTGCCATAATAGGTCGGAATGGAGCAGGTAAGACCACGCTAATAAGGGCGATTTTAGGTGAGATTAAGCATAGCGGACATATTGAATTTATGGACTTAAAGGACAAGACCATGAAGAATCTAAAGGTTGGTTATGTCCCTCAGTATGTCAATATAGAAAAGAACACTCCTATGAGTGTATATGATATGTTCGCTGGATATGTTAGTAATGCCCCTGTATTCTTTAAAAAAAGTAAAAAGATATATGATATGATTAAGAAGCAACTGAGTATATTTGACGCTGAGGATTTGATAGATAAAAGAGCCTGTGATTTATCTGGTGGAGAGCTTCAAAGGGTCTTATTGGCTATAGCTATTACGCCTGTCCCTAATCTCTTGCTATTAGATGAACCTGTGTCTGGGATTGATAGAAATGGAATGGAACTTTTCTATAAAAATATACAAAAGTTAAAAGAAAGCTATGATTTAGCTATGATAGTGATTTCACATGATTTTGAATTTGTCAGTAGATATGCTGATCATGTGATATTACTTGATAAGACCATTCTGAAGGAAGGGTCATTTGATGAGGTTAGGCAGTGTGATGATTTTAAAAAGGTGTTCGGAGGAGGTATAGATGGATACTCTATATGAAATAATGGAGAAGCTTCTACCCTTTTCTTGGGTAGAATATAATTTTATGAAGAATGCCTTAATTGCAATTGTTATTATCACACCCTTATTTGGTATTCTTGGTACGATGATTATTAATAATAGAATGGCGTTTTTTTCAGATTCTTTGGGCCATTCAGCTCTTACAGGTATAGCAGTAGGGTCCATATTGGGTATATCAGATACGAATATATCTATGGTTCTGTATGCTATAGTATTTGCTCTATTACTAAATTATATAAAGCGTAGGAAGACTCTTTCCACAGATACAGTAATTTCTGTATTCTCATCCTTTAGTATGGCCATAGGCTTGGTTATACTATCTCGTGGAGGCAATTTCTCCAGGTACTCAAGTCTCTTGGTAGGAGATATTCTTAGTATAACTGTAGGGGAAATCGGTCTACTATCTATTATATTTGTAATCACTTTGACCTATTGGTTTCTTTGCTTTAATAGACTTAACTCTGTTGGAATAAATATATCTCTGGCAAGAAGTAAGAATATTGCATCCAGTCTTATGGAAGATTCCTTTAGTGCACTTATTGCTATAATCGTAATGCTGTCCATTAAATGGATAGGTATATTAATAATAAATGCATTGCTGATACTACCAGCAGCAGCTAGCCGTAACATAGCAACTAATATGAGGGAGTATCATTTATTCTCGATTATGATTGCAATATTCTCCGGTGTAAATGGGCTTATTCTGTCTTATTATATGGGGACAGCCACAGGTCCTACTGTGGTAATTATTGCAGCAGTTATATTCTTTATTACTCTATTTATTAGTCCCACTAGAAACAGGTAGGGTCTAATCATTTATTATATTTACTTATAATGTTTTTTACCTATGGAAAAGTATGCATATTTTTGATATCATACAATTAACATATTACATAAGCTGACAAATACTAAATATCGTTTTGTAACTTGGGGGATATATGAGATTATCTAAACTGATTGAATACATCAAAATAATTGTGAATTTACTGTTTGCCATAGGGATAGTATTGTTTATATTTTTAGTCTTTCCTAAGCTATTGGCTTTCTTCCTGCCTTTTGTAATCGGATGGGTTGTGGCAATGATTGCGAATCCTCTTGTCCGTTTTCTTGAAAAGAAAGTTAAAATTTTAAGGAAGCACAGCTCGGCGATTATAATTGTTGTTGTTATAGGAGCAATAGTAGGGGTGGTTTACCTAATAATAGCCATGCTTGTTAGAGAGAGTAAACAACTGGCAAGAGATTTACCAAACATATTAGAGCATTTAGGGTTACAGTTTACTCAGCTATCGATTAAAATGCGGGCCCTTAGCAGTGATATGCCAGAACCATTACAGAAATTAATCAGTAATTTACTTGATAGTGTTAATAAAAACCTTATGGGATTTGAACTGAGAGAGGACCTCCTGACCTTTAGCGTAGCCAGTAATCTTGCACAGAATATAGCGGAATTCTTTCTGACCCTAATAATGACCATATTGTCTGCATATTTCTTTATAGCAAAAAGAGATGATATAATGTCAGGTATCAAAAAGAACATGCCTAGCTCAGTTATAGATGGTTGGCATTTTATATATCAGAATTTTACTAAGGCGGTCGGAGGCTACTTTAAGGCCCAGTTCAAGATTATGCTAGTCTTAATAGTGATTATGTTCGCTGGATTTGAGATATTAAGGGTATCCTATTCCTTCTTACTGGCTTTGGGTATAGCATTTCTAGACTTTCTACCGGTTTTTGGAACAGGAGCGGTACTTTGGCCTTGGGCTTTATTAGATATGCTATCTGGGAATTATTTTCGAGCAGTCGGTCTGGTTGTAATATATCTGATATGTCAGATAGTGAAGCAGATACTGCAACCTAAGATGGTAGGTGACAGTATAGGAATGAATCCCTTAAGTACGCTTGTATTTTTATATATTGGATATCGTTTATATGGGGTTATTGGGATGATAATTGGCGTTCCTGTCGGAATGGTTGTGGTGAACTTATACAGGATAGGAATGTTTGATAGGCTAATTAAAGGATTTAAGATTATACTACACGACTTGAATGAATTTAGAAA
>JAAYPG010000180.1 GCA_012519905.1 Clostridiales bacterium
CTGATATACTCTTCTCATAATCTAAGAGACTGTCGGGTTTGAGTTCATTCCCTGTAGTAAAGCTATTAAATTGCTCCTTGATCATTCCCTGCCGGCTCTCCTGTGCCTCTGGTATGGTTGCAGCAACACCGATTGTGAAATAATCCTTATAGACATCCTTAATAGCCGGAATCTCTCCTCTTACAACTGTAGTGCTCTCTCTTGTTATTACAAGATCATCAATGTAGAAATCTTTAATATCATCTATACTTGCATCATACCTATTCTCAAAATAGAAACTTACAGTCTCCATATCTTTAGGAATTGTAATTCTACCATTTAACTCAGTCCATTCACCTTTATATGCCATAGTAGATCCCACATTATAATACTGGTTACCATTAAACTCTATCATACAATCAATCTGTACACTTTCAGGTCCATCTTCATAAAAGACATAGGCTTTTACTGAGTAGATTTCCCCTGGTATTATACTTTCTGTGAGTTCTATTATGGGGCCATTCCAATGTGCGGTTCGACCGCTAGTAAGAAGTGAATGAGAATCTGAATAGGCCTGATCACTAATAAGCTCTGTTGTCGCAGCTCCTCTTCCCTTAAAGGCTGTTTCCCCAGTTTCAAAATCCTCACTTAGTATTATCTCGGTTTCGATCTGCACATCACCATAATGAATGGCTGGCAGTAAATTCTCTTCCTTGATATCCTTCTTGTCATCATTTTCATCTGTCTTACCAATATCATCATTTGTATCTTTAGTATCAACTATATTGCTATCTTTCTTCTCCTCATCTAAATCAATATCATCTAAATCACTAGTATTTGTGACAGGGTCTTTGATCCCCTTATCATCATTACTATTCTTTTTACACCCTAAAGAGAATAGAGCTATCAATACAAAAGACATGATTAATATTAACCTTATACTAGTTTTATTCTTCACTCCCAATATATACCTCCTCCTATATAAGAAGCGTCATATTAATAAGATGCCAATTAATAGTTATATCTTATTAGTTCTTATCATTAAACTTCCAATAATCTAATTGATAGTCACTTCCTACAAATGTAAAGTAAATATCATGAATACCTGTCACTTGGGACACTGGAACTGTTACTTCAACGAAATTATCTAGACCCTTAGTGTCAGTTATTTCTACATAAGCAATAGCATCACCATCCAGGCTATCCAAGCTTATTCTAACTGCCCCACCATTATTCTGACTGGCAGCATAGGATAGGGTTAAGCTTTCTGGCCCCTTCTCACCAAAATCAACTTGACTTACTGATATCCAGTCACCATTGTCTATATCCCCAAGATAGACCTTACTTGAAGCATTACTAGCTTCTGCTTCGTAGGTTTTTATTCCTGCATTATTAGACATAGTTACAGCTTCTGTCTCCTGATATGGGTTAAAAGCCATAAGCTGCTTTACACCTAATTTGTCACCTATTATAGGTTTTATTTTTCCATCCTCTACATATGCTTCGTTTATAAAGGTGCATCTGTAACCACCCTTAATTCCCATCTCGTCCTGTAAGACAGAGGTATGATAGAACATGAAATATCTACCGTTAAACTCAATCATACAATGATGATTGTTTCCACCCGTTCCAAAGAAGTATCCTGGGTTTTTAAGTATTGAACCCTCATATTTCCAAGGTCCGACTGGAGACTTACTGGTCATAGTTATAACCTCACCTGGTTTAGGAACATGCTCTCCGGTAGCCCCGGCTCTACTTATAAAGTTCGAGCAGTATGAATAAAAATAGGTATCACCAATCTTATTGATTCCAGAGCTCTCAAACATATAAGGTGCCTCTATAACATTAGCCTCTCCTACTGTACTCATCATATCAGGACCCAGCTCAATAACTCTTGCAGTGTTCGGATATTCATACTGTCCCTCTGGCAAGCCACCTCCAAAGTAGAGATAAGCCTTTCCATCATCATCAACCAGTACAGCAGGATCAAATATCCACACTACATCCTTAACATTAGGTGTGTTTCTATCAATTAAAGGCTTTCCTATTTCATCTCTAAAGGGTCCTATTGGACTATCTGCTGTTAGGACACCTATACCACTTCCACTATTGGAAAAATAAATAAAGAACTTGTCCTCTCCATCTATCTCACGCCATGCAACTGCAGGGGCCCAAGAGCAATTGGCCCACTTTGATGCTCCATTTAAGCCACCCACATGTATATCACCATGATCGGTCCAGTTGACCAAATCTGAGGATGAAATCACCTTAAGCTTATTAATATTTCCATATGTATTATCAACTACTTCTCCCTCTTGATTGTGCATTAATATGTCATGTGTCATATATACATAAACTCTATCTTTATATACCAATGCCCATGGATCTGCACCAAAATCCTGTGTTATTAACGGATTATTATTCAAATGGCTTTTGTAAGATTTTGTGTATTCAATATTGTTAAATTTGCTTTCTAGTCCATTATTCATCATCATATCATCCTCTTTATCATCAATATTATTTTTAATATTATTTTCAAATTCATTGTTATCTATATTAATTGTATCTATATTATTAATATCTGTATCAGCTTTTTCCTCTACTATATCCATATCCAAATTTATATCTTCCTTAACACTTTTACACCCTGCTAAACCAAGGGCAAATATACCTGTAATTCCCAAAAGAAACCTTAACTTCAATCTCCATCCATTCATAGTAAAGCTCCAATTATCCCCATGTATACCTCCTATTATAACAAAAAGGGGAGGTTATGATGCCTCCCCTCTATATGCAGTTAAACTAGTTTATTTGTTTGCTTCGTCAATGAGTGATTGCATAGTTCCTGCTATTTCTTCAACTCTTTCTGCAGGTGTTGCTGCTTGAGCATACACATCCCAGATAAATAGAGGTCCCATATCAAGGCCACCGATGAATTGTGAATAATCGTTATTCTCAACAGCTTCATCAAACATCATTGTAAGTGTTTCATCTACAGCTCTCTCATCACGGAA
>JAAYPG010000181.1 GCA_012519905.1 Clostridiales bacterium
ATGATGCGGCTTATAGCAGATGTGTAAGAAAGAAAAGGAAGTCAATTGGTTTTTTTAAAGCAGCCCTTATATTGTTATTGTGTTGTCTAGTAACAGGATTTATTGCCGGGGGAAGCGTATATCTTAAGCTTTCTGAGGAAATTGATGAACTTGAGTTAATGCTAGCTAATCAATCAGGAGAAATCAAAATACCTGGTAATAATCAACTAACTATTGAAAACGTATTGATGACGGCTGATGGCAGTAGCTCAGCTGTTACGAAAATTGCCAAGAAGGTCGGACCTTCCATAGTGGGAATAAGAATGGTAACTCAAAGTCCTAGATCTTGGTATTATGGTGATGCCATGTCCCAATCAAAATATGAAGGATCTGGTATAATAATCGACAGCAGTGGATACATAATGACTAATTACCATGTTGTTCAGTATGCAGATCCAAAGGGTTCCATGAGCAAAAATACAACCCTGGAAGTGTTTCTCTCTGATGGTAAACAAGCAATGGCGAAGTTTATTGGAGGGGATCAAAGAAGTGATCTGGCAGTAATAAAAATTGATATGAAAGATTTACCTGAAGTAGAAATGGGAGATTCAGATTCACTTGAGGTTGGAGAACTGGCTGTTGCCATTGGAAATCCTTTAGGGCTGGAATTTCAAGGTTCTGTTACGGTAGGTGTAATTAGTGCTCTTAATAGGACTATTAGTATTGACGATAGAACCATGAATTTAATTCAGACAGATGCAGCTATTAATCCCGGTAACAGTGGTGGTGCGCTACTTAATTCCAAAGGAGAGGTAATAGGTATTAATACAGCCAAGATATCACTATCTGGTGTAGAAGGTCTTGGTTTTGCCATACCGGCTAATGAGGCCAAACCAATAATAGATCAATTGATCATGTTTGGATATGTAAAGGGAAGGCCTTTTATTGGTATCAGCGGAAGAGAAATAACGGAAACAATATCATATCTTTATGACATCCCTGTAGGTGTCTATATCATGGAAGTGATACCAGGTAGCGGAGCTGAAAAAGCTGGTATCCGTGAAGGAGACACTCTTATATCATTAGATGGTGTTAAGGTTCATACGATGAAGGAAATTGATAATGTTAAAGATAAATATAGAGCTGGAGATACAGTGGAGGCAATTGTAGTCAGAAATGGGAAAAGGCTTAAGCTATCCCTCACTTTCACAGAAGAACGCTAGAAGGACATTTTAATATTATATACAAAAGAAAGTCGCCTGATTGATGGGCGACTTTTAATATTGTTAAATTTTTAACTACTATAGTTGATCAAATTATGTTATTATATTGTAAAAGATAATTTGATATCTATATGCTTAGGATATAAAAAGACCTAATGAATTTGAGAGATAATATGTAGTATAAACGGAGGAGATAATAATGCCTAGTTTTATTAAAGAGTGGTTCAGTTGGTTTGAGAAGGGAATGGATCAAATTGATCAAAAGGAGAAAGAGAAATTCTTTAGTATATGCGGGAGACATTGCGCAGAAACAGGAATTGTAAAACTGTATAAGGACACATATGATCAAACCTGTGGTAATTTTGATTTGTTTATTAATAAATATATTAATAAAATGAAGTATGTTGGAGGTAAGGTGATTTCTCCCGGTAAAATTTATGAGATAACATTTCCTGACTGCTATTGTGAATTATATAACAAGGGATATGTTCAGACAGATGTAATATGTGAATGCTCAAGGCAAAGTATATTACATATTTTGAGAACATTTAATAATGAGCTTGAGTATGAAGTAGAAAGGATATCATCGGTTCTTAACGGTGATAAGGAATGTTGTTTTAGGGTGACAATTGTAAAATAAATAAAACATGTACATAGGGATTTTGTGCTATAATGATATAGTGAACTATACTAATTACAAAAGCAAACTGCTTATAATAACCGGAGGATAATATGTACAGTAAAGAAGACCTTTTAAAAGCCATTAAAAATATTGGGATAAAGCCGACAGATACATTGTTGATTCATTCATCTATGAAAGCCATTGGTAAGGTTGAAAATGGTGGAGATACCGTTATTGACGCATTCATGGAATATATGAAGGATGGGTTACTAATATTTCCGACCCATACTTGGGACCAAATAAATGATAATTACAATATATTTTACCCCGCGACAGAACCTTCCTGTGTCGGTATATTAAGTAATCTATTTTTAAAAAGACCAAATGTGATACGGTCCTTGCACCCTACTCATTCGGTTGCTGCTTATGGAGCCGATGCTTATGAATATGTTGAGGGAGAGGAAAACTGTGAAACACCATGTGCTAGAGAAGGGTGCTGGGGTAAACTCTATGATAGAGGGGCGAAAATATTATTCCTTGGCTGTAGCCTGAAAAGTAATACATTTTTGCATGGAGTTGAAGAGTGGTGCAATATTCCCAATAGATTAACCGATACTTATAAACAATTAAAAATAGCAACACCTGACGGAAGAATTATCGATCGTCCTTCTTATAGACACAATTTTCCGGCGGGTAAGGGAAATATATCACATAATTACGATAAAATGTTAGAACCATTTCTGCATATGGGTATAGCCAATAAAGGATTTATTGGTGATGCTGAAAGTGTTTTATGTGATGCGGTAGGAATGGCAGATTTCACATCATCATTACTGAAGAGGAAACCAGATCTATTCGATGACAATAAGCCAGTTCCAACAGAATGGTATAAGTAATTTCTATGAGAGCATACTATATTTTTGCTTATATTGATAAGGGGTAAAACCCGTATACTTTTTAAAGGTTTTTATGAAATAACCCACATTTTCAAAGCCACATTCTAGACCGACATCTAGTACACTTAGGTCAGTATGTTTTAATCTTTCACAGGCAGAGTAGACCCTCTGCCTGTTTATGTATTCTATAGGTGATTTTCCAGTCAAAGCCTTGAAAAATCGGCTAAAATGGGAAATGCTATAACCGGATACCTTGGCTAGATCTTCTACAGTAATATAAGAATGGCAATTGCTATGAATATATTTTATTACTTTCTCAAGCTTATCAATAGCTTTAGTGTTTTCTGAGGAAGCTCCCTTCTGGAATAAGTTATGTTCAAAAATATAGGAGAAGATAGAATATAAATAGGATTTTATCTTCAGCTCATAAGCAAAAGATTTGCTTTTGTAGGTATTACAAAGGAGCTTAATTGCTTCAATCACCTTATCTTCAATAGGATTTGATGAAAAATGACTATTGATAATATATTTAGAGGACAAATATTTACTACAGATATCAAAATCTGTGAAGATTAATGATGGATGAAATACAACAGCATAAAAGCAAAAGTTATTATGATTTTCTGTAGAAATAGAATGAAGGGTATCAGCTTTAACATAAGCACATTCACCTTCCTTTAGCTCAAAACTTTCTACGCCAATCCTTATAGTTGCACTACCAGATTCTATATAGATAAATTCACATTCCTCATGCCAATGATAGGAAGCCATTAGACCAGTGGCATAATAAACTTCAATAGGAAAATCTTTAGTTCCATGGTGAACGTTCTCTTTTAATTCATACAATTCATAAATGTTCATTATAATAGACCTTTCTTATGGTTTATACAAGTTACACATCTTGCTGCAGGTAAAGTTATATATTTATAAATGATATAATAGTGCATTTATTTAGCACAATTATATAAGATATATGTCTGACTTAGCAGTATAATTATATTATTAGGCAATATATAAGTCAAACATTAACAGCATAGCTTGTTGTACATTTATATTTATTATGTTCTTATAAACAACAAAGGAGGAGTAGATTATGTTGC
Organism: Clostridiales bacterium; assembly: GCA_012519905.1. Lineage (GTDB taxonomy): Bacteria > Bacillota > Clostridia > Lachnospirales > Lachnospiraceae > Mobilitalea. The sequence continues at coordinate 3,821 of JAAYPG010000181.1, forward strand.
AAGATAATATGCCCACTGTTCCCCATCCTAAGGCAGAAGTATACTATGCTTCAGATGCTCAATTATCTGGCGGGGCAAAGACAGAGATAGCCAATAGAGGTTATACGGGAAAAGGGTATGTTAGTGGCTATTACGATAGCTCCACTGCCTGTACCACATTTACAGTAGAGGTTCCTACTGATGGTGTATATTTTATATCC